>DAISYT010000016.1:0-14863 GCA_036825175.1 Candidatus Cloacimonadota bacterium | reverse complement strand
AGAGCGATGGACTGCACAAGAATGGGGAATCCGATATACATGGAATTGTGCATGGGAATGAGCAGAGCAGCACGTACATGTTTGGCAAATCCCCATTGCGTTACCACGAAGGCAGCGGTGGTGAAAACCAGGCTCAGCAGGAAAATCGTCCAGCCCAAACCGGAAGCGGGAAATAATCCGGTATTATGATGCAGGTTTTGTCCGATGCCTTTGAAGATCGGATCGAAACTGACGGTACCGCCTGTAAAAACTCCGAGAACAATCGATTTGGTGACCGGATCGTGATGATTACCGATTCGAATTAGCGCAGTAACCGAAACGAACAAAAAGATTCCCACGATCCACCAGACAGCCGGTAAATTTATATCGCTGTAATTCAATATCGGTTGAAAAATACCATCGATCCCGATCAACAATGTACCGGCAATTAGAATGGCTGCTCCCAGATATTCCGATCTGTCGATTTTTTCTTTCAGAATTCGGGAAGAATACCACATCATCACCACCAATCCGATTCCGTACATAGAAGTGAAATAGGATGCCGGAGCGAATTTGCCGGCTAAAACCACCCAGACAATGCCGCTGTTACTAAGCAGTACTCCCAAAATGTAAATGGTTGGTTTACTTTCTTTCCAGGTAAGAGTAAGCGGTTGTTTACCGAGTTTTTCTCGGAGGAATGTAAGCGTTTTGATGCCTTGTTGCTGCATGGCGCGCGAAATATGAAAAGCAATGCTGAAAACCAGTCCCAACACCATAGCAATGAGATAATTTACCATTCCAATTCCTTCAATTTCATTGTGAACACGGATGAGAAACGAAGCGGAAGTGTCAATGATTTGACGGCAGTTTTATCGGGAGTACAATAAAAAACCGCTCCGTTTTGTACCGGAGCGGTGTGTGTTTTATGACCCAAAAGTAACCTGATCACTTTCGGATTTGTTTATAAAAGTTACTTTAAAATAATCATTTTACGAGAGCAGGTATATTTTCCACCGACATTCAATTTGTAGAAATAAACGCCACTGGCGACCTGCTTTCCGGCAAAATCTTTTCCATTCCATTCGGTCTGATAAAAACCGGCATTCTGTTTCTCATCGACCAAAGTCGTTACTTTGGCGCCTTTTACGTTGAAAATCTCGAGAGTAACATGAGCGGCTGTATTAAGTGCATATTTTATGGTTGTGGTTGGATTGAATGGATTCGGGTAGTTTCCGGTCAGCTCGGTTGTGGCAGGAATTAGATTGGGATTGCTTCCTACCGATATTCCTGTACCTGAAACAGGAATTTCAATGGTCGATGTATAGATGGAATTACTGGAAATTACCAGATAACCTTCATAACTGATTCCATCTGTAGGGGAAAAAGTCACCTCAATTACCCGGCTTTCCCCGGAAGCTATAGAGAAGCTGTTCGGTTCAGCGGAAAAACCTTCCGGTGCAGTAATCGTACCGGTCAATTCTTCAATTCCCAAATTATACAGCGTAAATTCTTCAGTAGCCGATTCTCCTACAAATACCTCACCAAAATCGATGGCAGTAGTACTTACAGTGATAACTGCACCACTCTCCGTGCCGCCGCTTAGAATGACGTTATCGATATACCAGTAATCGATATTAAAGGAATTACCATCGAATACAAAAGCGATTTGGAACGAATCTGAACCCACATCGGGAGTGGCAATATCTACTTCTAAGGTTTCCGGTCCCACATCTCCGGTAGGAGTAATACTCCAGACATCGTTCCAGTTTGTTCCGTCCGAAGTAGTTTGAACTTTCAGATTATAATTTCCACTATAATCATTTACCGCATGGGCAAAACTGAGTGAAAGTGATTCATTGCCGGTTGTGTCCAGATTACCACTGATCAGTCTTTGTGTGCCAACCGAAGAAGGAGTCCAGTTGAAAACGGCTTCGGGAGCAATGCCTCCGGCATTATTGCTGTTGCCGGATTGCCAATTGCTGCCGCCGCTGGTTGTCCATCCGGTCGGCGGGAAGGAGTCAAAATATTCTTCGAGCAGATAACCGCCGATTAATACTTCGATACTTCCGATACCGGTAATTCCGTTATCCGCCGAAATTTCCACACCCAAAGTAGCCAGGTGAGCCATCGGGGTGGCAATATTGGAGGTGATATTAAAAGTAGCCGTAGCGGTAGTACCGCTGGCGAGATTACCGACAATACTGCTGGCGGAATTGATGATTACGTAAGGATCATTGCTCATCAGTTCTGTAACAACGGTGAAGGCTTCGGAAGAACCACTATTGACGACATCCAAAATGATATCCACGGTTTCACCGGCATCCCAGAAATTATCGCCATTACCGGTAGCGGTATCGTCTATGGTAAACGAACCGGTTTCTAAAAGCGGTGCATGAGCTATGATGTTGAAAGTATTATTCCAGGTATTGGTACCATCGGTCGCCTCCAATTCAAAAATGATAGCGTGTTGATCGGGAACATCAGAAGCAACAGCGAAAGAATAAGCTCCCAATTCACTTACAGTCTGGTTGGCAGGAATATTGCCAAAAGTATGAGTATTGTCGGTAATCGTGACGTATGTATCGGAAGAGGAAAGAGTTGCCGAAATATTATCGGCAGGATCGGATCCAACATTGGTCAACGACATATCCAACAAAACCGCTTCGCCGTAATCCAGTAAACCATCGTTGTTGGCAGCGCTGTCATCGATGAAAAACTCATCGATGGTTACGTAAGCACCTCCGGAAGGAATAACAGAAAGCGTATTAGAAATCGTATTTGTATTGAAAGCAGTAACCGTTAGTTGAGCATCGCCGGCATTCAAAGCCTGAGCGATAGTTACCGAACCGCTGATGTCGGTCATTCCGGTATAAGCAATGCCATTCTGATAAAGACTGACTACAGCTCCTTCCACCGGTGTACCGTTTGTAGTGACTACGGTGGTGAAATCCACACCCAGAAAAACTACTTCATTGGATAAGGCGATATCTAGCGGGGTATCGGTTCTAACCTGTAAAGAGGCATCTCCGAACACATGCCAGTGTTCCATTTCCTGCTGTCCGCCGCTGTAATCCTCCACTGTCATCAGGATGGAGCCATTGAGGCACATCGCTCCGTAAGTGGTTTTTTGCACATCCGTTGTAATGCCGGACTGTCCGGGATGCAGGGTATAATCATATCCGCCTATCAGCAAGTCGTTCATATAATCCTGTCCTCTCATGGGTGGATTCCAACTCTGATTGATGGTAGAACCTAAATAAGCAACTGCTCCGCCTTCTGCCTTTTTCAGCCAGGCTTCGGCAAAACATTCGCCGACATCGAAATGACCGTTTACGCAAGCCACCGAGATAATAAACGGCAGTTTATCGCCGTTTGTAAGCTGATTTACATGAGTATTACTGAATCCGGAAGAAACCCAGGAAGTCATGGAACCATGCCCGCAATAATTAATAATGCCGGCACCGGCATTGACTGCTGCTGCCACGCCGGAAGGAGTGGCAGAAGGATCGTAAATACCGGTATATGAATCATATGTAAACGGATCGAGTTTGTTATCGTAGATGTTTTGAATATGGACATTATCATATTCGTTATCATCTCCCGCACCTTGATTGGAAGCGACGCCGATAGCTGATTCATACCAGGATTCTCCGGTTTGGGGAGTCTTTTCATAATTGATCGATTTATTAACTTGTGTGGTAACGTGATCCGCATTATTGGCGGAAAAGCGACCGACGATCAGATCGGGATAGGCATCGTTTCCCACCACGCATCCCAGATTGGGATCGGTAGGTGCCCCATCGCCGGTGGGACCCTGAATATCTGCCCAGTCACCCACCAATTGCACATACAAAATATCATTATGAGCAGTATATTGATCTTCTACCAAAGAAGTTACGTTTGTTCCTGTGGCGACTTCTTCTTCATAAACTGTGAAGCCTTTTTCACGTTTCCATTCTATCCAGGGAGCGATAGCCTCGGCATCACGGCTGGTATAAATTGTCAGGATCGAACCGTTTTCAGCCAATTCGTGTTCAAATCTGGAATTGTTATAATTTATAAAAACTGTGCTGTAGAGGAAGTTCATTTCCCGCGTTACGCTACTGCTGGTGAAAGGCAGCGGGTTGATGACCTGCGAGTTATTCTCTTCCAAAGTTACTGTAATGGAAGTGTAAACCCGCAACAAATTGCGAGCGGCGTTGTATTGGAACGGATAAACGTAGATGCTGGCACCGCGAACCGAGCGGATGATAAATGGACCGTTGATTTCAGCCAGATTTTCCGGGTAAAAATCATCGGTAAAGGAAGCGGAATCGATATTGTAGGGAACGAGGGAAGGATCCTGGTTTCGGTAAATTGTGCCGCGGGAAGGCAGCAAAGGATTTTCCAAACTGTATTCTTCAAATTGGGCATCAGTTACCGAAAGAGAAACATTCCGATTTTCCAACTGAAGCGTGGCGCTGATGTAAGGCAATTCCGCCCAACCTTTTCTGGTGGTGGTAATATTGCCTTCAAACTCGATTTTGGTAAAAGTCTCGCCATTTTGGCTGATCTCATCGAGGTGATATTCGCCCAACTCAAAGTCCAACTGATATTCGGCTGGCGACGGCTGACTGAAACCGACGTTAAATCCGTTTCCGGCAGAAAGCATTAATCCGCTTGTCAACAAGATGAGTAAGATAGAAATTCTTTTCATGATTTCATCCTTTATTTTAATAACAACATTTTTTTAACGCTGGTATAATCTCCGGGTTCCAGAGCAATTCCATCGTCTTGATGAGCATCCATTCTGAAGAAATAAATGCCGCTGGAAACCTGTTTGCCATGATCATCTTGTCCGTTCCAAAGAATATGGTGACGACCAGCATTTTGTTTCTCATTAACCAAAGTCTTTACTTTCTGTCCTTTGGCGTTGTAAATAACGAGTGAGACTTTGGCATCGGAATTCAGACCATAATTAACGGTTGTGGTAGGATTGAAAGGATTCGGATAATTGCCGTAAAGTTCTGTACGTAAAGGAATAAGATCATTTCCGTTACTTTCGCCGAGACCTGTCCCTTCGGTCGGAATTTCGATAATGGGTTGAGTTGGATCGTTGCTTTCGATCACGATATTTCCTGAATAGAGGATGGCTTCTTCCGGTGTGAAAGTGATAAGAACTTCGGTTTCACCGCCGGCAGGAACAGTGAAATCGATCTCTTCACCGTTGGGAAGACTGGCAGTGAATCCATCGGGAGTGGCGATTGTTCCGGTCAGCTCGGCAGTTCCGATATTATAGATGGTAAAGGTTTCAGTTGCGGTTTCACCGATGTTTACCTCGCCAAAATCGAGCTCGGATAAATTCACGTTGATCATTGGAGCCGTAGCACCGCCGCTGCCCGGGAAGACGATGTAATCGATCCAGGCGCAATCGCTGCCGCTGCTTACGGAACCGTCTTTTCCATAAGTCCATTTGAAAGTGGTAGCTGCGCCGGCTGCCACATCGTAGGAAACTACTGACCAATCGACCGTACCCGACCATTCTTCCTGAAGGACATTATTGATATAGAAGCTAAGATAATCATAATTGGATTCGGAAGAAACTTTGCGATAGAAGCTGATCTCTCCATCGGTGGAAATATCCATCGTTACATACAACTGAGCTGTCTGATTGTGTGATATCG
This sequence comes from Candidatus Cloacimonadota bacterium, assembly GCA_036825175.1. Taxonomy (GTDB): domain Bacteria; phylum Cloacimonadota; class Cloacimonadia; order Cloacimonadales; family TCS61; genus B137-G9. The sequence continues at coordinate 9,221 of DAISYT010000016.1, read as the reverse complement.
TAGCCGATTTGGCGCAATACTGACCTTCATAGACATTGGCGGAAGTGATTTCCCAACTATAATTTCCCATCTGCCACTCGAACAGACTGAAATCTCCGGTTTCAAAATTTTCATAAACCAATCCGACCGGCAGAGATAATGTTTCGCTGACGCTATATTCGCCTCCCGTAGCCAGGAAGCCGAGAGTTACGATGGTTCCCGGTGCCACATTTGCTCCCACTTCGATGCCGAAATCAGCCCAGCCTTCGGCACCGGTCTCCAAAGCTGTGATGGTGCAAACGCTATTGAGCAAACTAAGTTCGTTGGGAGAGCCGTTGGTCAGTTCTGCCAGAATTTCCGGTGAAAGAGCATTTCCGGCATTCATAACCGGAATGGAAAGAGTGACCGTTTCTCCCGGATCGAGCATGCCGTTGCCGCCATTGTCGTCGATCACATAACTTCCTGTTTCCAAAGCCGGAGCATGGAAAGTGATGCTGACTGTGGAATTCCAGGTGGAAGTACTTGCCATTTCCACATTGAAAACAACAGTATATTGATCGGGAATGTTATCTGCCACATCCATAGAAAATGCATCGGTTATACTTGAAGTGCTGCCGGCGGCAATATCCCCGACGGTAACACTGGCAGTGGTAATAGTAATGTAAGTGTCCGTAGTACTAAGAGTTGCTACAACATTTATGGCATCTTCCGATCCCACATTTTCAAAGGTTACATCCAAACCGATTGATTCGTTATATTCCGGGATGCCATTATTGTTGTCGGTAACGGCAAAAGAATCCACGATCACATAAGCACCGCTGCTGGGAATTACGTCGATTTCAGCAGAAACGGGAATCTTGTTCTGACGGGTGATAACCAGACTAGCTGTGCCGGGGGCGGAGAACGGATCGTAATCTAGGGTGGCAGAGCCCGTTTCCCCGACTAAAACCGTTCCGTAAATCGTTCCATCCATGGTAAGAGAAACAAACGAATAAGGTTCTGCCGTCACCTGGACAGAACTGGTACCCAGTACTATTACGGCAGGATAGGTAACTTGATTTTCGCTGGGAATGCCCATATAAGCTTCCAGAGATGGATCGCCCATCAGAGAATAAATTTCCCAATAATAATTGATCATACCGCCGCCTTCCGTTACTGCCAGATTGCCCCGATAAATCATGCCGGCGGCTGTAGTAAACCAATCTTCATACAGCTCGTTATGATCGTGGAAAACGCCGTCGTAAGCGCCTAATCCGGTAGAAGCGTAGGTGGGATTGGAAACGATTGCTCCGGCTCCGACTCCCCACCAGTAGTCTTCATCCCAATATGTGCTGTTAGTTCCACCGATATAACCGATGGCACCTTTATCTTCGGCACGTAACCAGGCTTCACCGAAACAAGTGGTGACTTCAAATTTATTGGTAAGGCAGCAATTTCCTACTGTCATGCAGTATTTACCGTAATTTTGCAAGCTGCCGATATTGGGGATAGTAAAAGAAGGATCTGCCCAACTGGTGGCGCTGCCATGAGCTGTGTAATTGATGTAACCGACGCCATCACTAACGTTTTGCACGATTTGAGAAGCGTTACTGCCTGAATTGGGATAAAGATAAGTATGGGATGTGATGCCGTGTGCTTCATTAAAATAATTATCCGTTCCGTAATTGATCTGACCGTTGCCATACGTGCTGCCGTGTGAAGAATCCATTCCGGCGATCATGACGACTTCTTCCAGATACGAAGGATCGGGCATTTCATATTTTTCGTACATAAGAGTTTTATCGATTTGAGGCTGTAATTCTGAAGTATTATTGGCGGAGAATCTGCCATAATACATGTCGGGAACGATATTGTTTCCATCGAGTTTTACATAATTCAAATCCGTAATATGGCTGCCGGTGGAACCGCTCCAGGCTGGAATTTGACCGACATCTCCCACAAAAAGAACATAAGATGGTGCGGGGTCTTCCAGCGTGGCATCATCCCACAATCCTTGCAAATAAGCTTTGATGGAAGTGGTGGTTGTGCCGATGGCAGGATCGTTCGTGTAGGATTCGATAATTTCAAAACCCTGTTGGATTTTCCATGCGATGAATGGCTGAAGCTGAGCTTCAAACATCGGATCGGAAATGATGACATATTTGATCGGATAGCGGGTTATTTCATCCCGATATTGAATAGAGGAAGCGTTCAACAGCGTGTGGTTGAAAAGATTTAGAAAATGAGGAGAATAAGCTTTGGCACGTAAATTCGCAGTGGTTACCAGATCGGCGTGTGCAAAATTTACCTGAACGTCGATGTCGTTGAAAACACGGATCACTCCACTCACCGGATTATATTTCACGGGTTCCACGATCACCACGAAAATTCGTACCCCACGCATACTGCCGATCTCTTCCGCAGAAACCAGCGGCTGATCATTGAATCCGTTCAATTCATAAGCTTCTGCATGATATTGAAATGCAATTTCTGACGGATCGACATCTTTGGCTACAGGAAGCTGGGAAGGCATGAGCGGATTCGTTATGCCGAAATCTGCCAGTTGATAATCTGCTTCTTCATAAGAATTGGCAGAAACAACCACTTCTGCGCCAAAAGGTACAGCGATCAGTTTACGGATGATCGGTAATTCCGGATCTCCGATACGATTTGAATACGTTCCTGCCGGAATGCTGATTTGATCGAACATGCCATGGTCGGTATTCACCGTAAAAGAATTGATGGTTGATAATTTGTAATTGAGTTCTAATCCTGAATCGTCACTTTGCAGCACCTGTACGGCTGTTTCGACTTTTCCCAGATCGATGACATTAGCATAACTGATGCCGACTAAAATCGACAACCCGATTAATAAGATGATTTTTTTCATTATTTCACACTCCTAAAATACATTTAATCCTAAATTTTTATTTGTATAATATGCAATATTCAGACCAATCATTCGGTATATTTCAGAAAAGAATAGAAATTCCGGTCGTGCTGAAAGTCATTGACAAAAAACCTTCTCTCCCAATTTTCAAAGCCGATTTGGAGGACTGTATGAAGAAGAAGGCTTTTTTCGAGTACGCACAAAGAGAAGCAAACATAGCATTTTCACAGGTTTTTGATCAAATCGAAATTGTCAGTAAAATATCGGCTGGGCACTTGGAAATTGATTCTCTCAAATCTCCAAATAAAAAAAACCGATCTTGGCGAATTTATTTGCCAACATCAGGAGAATAGAGTCGAATGAAAATGTCGTCTTTTTCCTACAAAAAATCCGGGTTTGGGAAGAAGAAATCACAAGTGAAGCGTGAACAGATAAAAGACGGTGAGAAGAGAGAGCGGGAAAGTGATGGTAAAAATTATACTTAGCATTTTTTCTCCCTGTAAACTAGATGTTCACTTCTTTGACAACCGGGTAAAAAAAGACGGTTTTTTAATTTATGTTTAAGGATTTTCAGAATTAATGTCTTTGTCCAGATTACTGGCTATCGATTACGGTGAGAAAAGGATCGGAGTGGCTCTCAGCGATCCCCTGCAGATAATTTCCCGCCCCTATCGGGTATTGGATAACAGTGGCGATGCGGTTTTTGATGAAATCAAGTCCATCATCAGAGCGGAGAATGTCGGTAAAGTAATTGTGGGATTACCGCTGAATTTAGCGGGTGAAGATACGTTGAAAACGAGTGAAGTGCGCCGGTTTGCCGAAAAGTTACAGGCGCAGATTGCCGAACCTCTCATTTTGTGGGATGAACGTTATTCCACGGACGAAGCGCATAAAGCGTTGAAGTCGATGAAAGTAAGTGTGCGGGAAGGTCGGCAGATCGTGGATAAAATAGCTGCTTCCATTATTTTACAGGATTATCTGGAAAATCATCCGGCATAAAACATGAAAAAAATCCATAAAATAATCATCCTATTCGTTCTTATCATGATTATGGCAGCAGGTTACCTGGGTTTCTTGTGTTATTTTCCCAAAACGATCCATGACACGATTATCGATATCGAACCGGGTGAATCCGCTCTCGCCATCGCCGATAAACTTTTCGATCAAAACCTCATTTACAGCCGTCGGGCTTTTTATTTGTACATCAAACTGACGAATTCTGAGGGCGATCTGAGTTATGGCAGATATTTATTTCAGGGTAAATTGAATCTGATCAAGATCATCGGTTTGATCAAATCGGGGAAGGTGTTGTTGCATAAAGTGACGATTCCGGAGGGTTTGCCTGCCTGGAAAATATGCAAAATACTCTCCCGTAAGGGTTTTGGCGAGTATGATGAATTTCTGGGTTTGTACAGCGATTCCACCTTTGCCAGAAAAATGACCGGATTCAATATCCCGAATCTGGAAGGATTTCTTTATCCCGAAACCTATTTTTTCCCCGACGAAGCAACCGAAGAATTGATCCTTTCCTCTATGGTGAAGGAATTCTTCGATCAAACCGCAGATCTGGATTTCAAACCAAATGAACTGCTCAATTTCTATGAAACGATTATCCTGGCTTCGATCGTGGAACGCGAAGCCAGACTGAATTCCGAAAAACCGCTTATCGCAGGCGTTTACCTGAACAGGTTGAAGTACGATTATAAACTTCAGGCAGACCCGACTGTGGCTTACATCTTGGAATTGCAGGGAAAATCCCGTAAGAAAATATATTACAATGATTTGCTAATCGATTCTCCCTACAACACTTATAAAAATTACGGTTTGCCGCCAACTCCGATCTGCAGCCCTTCCAAAAGCTCGATCGAAGCCGTTCTGCTACCGGAAGAAAGCGATTATTTTTTCTTTTTTGCCGATGGAACCGGCGGGCATACCTTTACTAAAACATATCAGCAGCACCTGTTTCAACAAAATCAATTGAAGGCAAAAAATGGGAAATAACATTCTTCTTGATTTGGCGATTATTATTTTATTATCAAAAATTTTCGGAGCAATCTCTCTTAAATTAAAACAACCACCCGTAACGGGGATTTTATTATTGGGAATTATTTTAGGTCCTACGGTTCTGCACCTTCTGGATCGCAATGACATATTTGATTGGATTGCTCAACTCGGTATGCTGTTTCTGCTGTTTGAATCGGGTTTGGAAACCGACCTGAAAATGATCAAGGAAGATACGAAACATGCCTTCCTTACGGCGGTAGCCGGCATTATTCTTCCTCTTCTTTTAGCTGCTGTTTACATCTTTTTTCTGACCGACAATTTGATTCAGGGTTTGATCGTCGGTATTATTTCTACTGCCACCAGCGTCAGTGTGAGCGTGATGACATTAATGGATATGGGCAAACTGAAAAGCATCGAGGGGCGGTGCATCGTCAATGCGGCAATAATGGATGATATTCTTGGTATTCTTCTGCTGACGGTGATTTTTGGAATTGCCACCGGCGGAACTACCTCTTCCGGTGCGGTGGTACTCTCGATCGCCAAAATCGTCGTTTTCTTCCTGATTGCCATTCTGTTCGGTTTATTTGTGATCAAACCGTTATTTCTAAATCTGAAAAAACTGCTTCTGGAAAATGCGGTTATCGCCATGGCGCTTACCATCATCCTGCTTTATGCCTGGTTTGCCGAAATAACCGGATTGGCAGCAATTACCGGAGCTTATTTTGCCGGACTTTTTCTCGGGCAAACTTCCTATAAAAATACGATTCGGGATGGCATTTCCAATCTGGGAAAATCCTTCTTCGTCGATGTTTTTTTCGTCAATATCGGGTTGGGATGCAATCTGCTGGCAGTGAAAGTCGATCCGGTATTTTTGATCATATTTGTAGTTTCAGCGGTATTGGGAAAGATTTTTGGCTGCGGTATCGGAGCCAGACTGACCCATTTTGATTGGACACGATCTCTGCGAATCGGAATCGGAATGATTCCGCGCGGTGAAGTTGCTCTGGTTATCGCAAATATGGTAATGGAGCAGGGGCTTGTTTCTTCCGAAATACTTTCAGCAACGATTATCATGGTGATCATTTCTGCTTTAATCACGCCTTCGATGTTGCAATTCTCGTTTGCAAAAATTGGGCGTAAAGGCTTCTAAAAAGTGTAGATAAGAAGTTAGTGGAGGTTTTTATGTGGAGAAATTATATCAATAAAAATCTGATCGTGATCGATCCACCGGTGAAAACTAAAAGTGAACTTTTTACCGGAATGGTGAATCACGTTTACAATCAGGATTTGATTATTAATCAGAAAACGTTCCTGAAAGCTTTGTTGGAACGGGAAGAGATGGTAAATACCGAATTGATTCCCGGCATTGCTCTGCCTCATGCCCGCACCAATGCCACCCACAAATTGTTCGTTTGCATCGTTATCTTGAAGCAGGGATTGGATTATGATAATCCTGAAATGGGACCAGTGAATATCGTCTTTTTCTTTGGTTGTGATGAAATTCATAACAAAGAATATCTGCAACTTTTAGCCAAATCTAACCGTTTCCTGAAGAATATGAAATTTAAAGAAAAATTGCTGCAATGTAGCACTCCCGATGAAATTATGGAATTACTCAGTGCTTTCGATGATGAGGAACAGACGGATTCCGACGGTAAAAACTACCTGATGATTCTCACTTTGAATGCACCGGAGTATGCCATGGAAGTGATGAACAGCATGGTAGAACTTGGTATCATGAATGCTTCGATCGTGGATGCTACTTCGATGGCAAAAAAGCTGGCTTATGAAGTGCCGGTTTTTGCCGGACTCAGCTACATGGCACAGGGAAAGTCCAAACTTTCCAGCTTGATTTTTGCTCATATCGAAAATCGGGAAACAGCCCACAAACTGGCGGAATTACTTAAATCCAACGGTATAGATCTTAATAGCAAAGGTGTGGGTTTTATTCAGACGATCAGGGTGGAAAATGTTATCGGGAATTTCGAGGAAGAGATTGAATTATAAATTATTACGCATCAACAATGACAAAAGCTAATAATTCTCTTATATTCGTGAAAAACATTTTACTTGACGCCGATCTTTCGGATTTTGATTTTTTGCTACAGGAGTCTTAATGAAAGTATATTTATTGATTTTTCTTGTGGTCGCCAGTACGTTTCTCTGGTCGGTTGAATATACGATTCAGCTTTCCTGGGATGATTTTGAAGGTGAATGTAACGGATTCATGAGTGGAAGCATCGGGAAAGAACACGGCTTTGTCAGCGGTGGTGGAGAAGAACAGGCTCTTTCGGGAAAACTGGTTTCTTTGGGTGAAGGAATGTCGATGGATGTCCAGCAGGTTTTCAAAATTAATTCCGATGAGGGTCTTTTTACTTTCTGGATAAAAGATAAATTTGCCGATGACGATTTGAATAACGATCCCACTTTGATCGCCAAAGCCAAACCGATGATTTCCGTTTACAATGGTAATAACCTGATCGATTTGATCAAAGTCCCGGCAGGAAGCGGTCTGGCATGTAAAGTATTTACTTTGGATGCCGAAAGCGGTGAGATCGACCGCGAAATCAGATATTTTCCCAAAGCCAGAATTATTGTCGGTAGAGTGTTGAATGCAGTGGATGGAAATCCGATCACCGGTGCTAATGTAATGGCAACCGATTATCTGCGGGAAAGTGATATGGTCATCACTGATGAAAATGGTTTTTTCATGTTCGAAGCCGAAATCGGTGAGTATAAAGTTGCTGCTTCCCAAAACGGTTTTATCGGAACGGCAGCCACGATTCGGATGGGAGCAGATGAAACTCCCCGTGAAATAATTTTTGCTTTATCGCCGGAAATAAAAGAATTCCGCATCGTGCTTACCTGGGGAAGTCGTCCCCGCGATCTGGATGCTCATCTCAGCGGTCCCGACCCGGATGGGGGAAATTTCCATATCTGGTATCGTAATAAATATCCTATCGGCGGCAGAGACTTTCTGGATAGAGACGATACCGATAAATACGGTCCGGAAACGATTACCATTTATAAACCTGCCGTCGGCGAATATTATTATTCGGTTTATGATTATACGGATCGTGCTAAAAAGAGTTCTAAGCATCTTTCCCGGAGCAATGCAACCGTAAATGTTTACGGACAAAACAAATTGCTGGCTACATTTGAGATCGAACCGGATCAAAAAGGTAATTGCTGGCATGTGTTCAAAATAGATGAAACGCACGAAATTATTCCTATCAACCAGGTAGATTTCGTGAAAGATGAAAGAGAAATAAGGTAACCAAAAATTAATTGGAGGAGAAAATGAAAAAGATCGTTGTCTTAATGATCGTAGTAGCATTTGTCTTTGTGGCTTGCGGAAAAGGAGAAGCCGGCGGACCCAAAAAATTGTATTATCCCGAATGGTGGCAGGAACAAAACAGCCCTGATTATGTTCAGACTTACGGAATGGGCACTAAGGTTTCACAGAACTCTTCTTACGATGCAGCATATGCCAATGCAATGCTGGCTGCTGCTCAGTATGTGGAAACCTATGTAAAAGGTATGGTGAAAAATTACGAAGAAGAAGCCGGTGTAAAAGATCCGCAAGTACTGGCTCTTACCAGCAAAGTAGTGAAAGCTGTGGCTAATGCCAAGTTTAACAATGTGATGGTAACCAAACAGGAAACCATTGTAACAAACGACAATCTTTATCAGACCTTCGTTCGCGTAAGCGTTCCCAAAGAAGCTGTTAACAAAAATCTGGTTGATCAGATCAAAAACGAGGAAGCACTTTATAATCAGTTTAAAGCTTCCCAGGCTTTTGATGAATTAGATTCCGAAGTAGAAAAATACTAAAATCACATTAATAAAAGCCCGAGTTTTTCGGGCTTTTTATTTTTCCTGAAATAGCTCATTCTACTTCAGATCAAAAAAATGTTGTCCTTTATAACTTATAAGATTGTAATAAGTTATGTGGATGTAAGATGTGTTAATTCTTTGTGTTCAGAATTATCCTTTGAGGGCAAAAAGAATTTGACAAAAAAAAATTCTCTTAGGATTGCTGACGACAGGAGGTAATTTTTGATATATAGTTTTTTCTTAAATCAGACCATTAATGTCGTAAAGAGTGGAAATTATGTTTACCGTCGAAATTAGAGAAGTGATTATTCCATGGGACTTTCATCAACCAAACTAAAGAAAGTAAAAAATTATTAAGGAGAAAAAATGAAAAAAATTGTAGTTATTTTGTTAGCGCTGGTGTTTTGCTTCAGCCTTTTTGCAGCTGATCAGGCTGTAGATAAGAACCCTAATGCAGTTAACCATGCAAATTTGGTACCTCCCACTGATGATCTGTTCGATCTTCAGTTCGATTGGCCGGTTGGTGTCGGCG
>DAISYT010000015.1:0-14993 GCA_036825175.1 Candidatus Cloacimonadota bacterium | reverse complement strand
CGGAAATGCGGAAATCATAAATACTGCCGGTAAGACCGTATTTGTCGGGATAATTAAGATGATCGAAAACCCATTCGAGATAGTTACGCACAGGTTTTAAGTGGTTGCCTTTTTCTATCTTTGCCAGAGCATAAAGATTTAAATAATAGGGAACCACGTAATTCGATTCGGAAACCGGATGATACCAACTGAGAATTTTCAATGCCGGATGAGAGGAACAGGAAAGAAGCAAAAAGCTAATGCAAGCCGCAAATAATATTTTTTTCATATACTTTTTCCGTTATGTTCACATAAAAATATTTCTCATCTTCTTCGATGTAAAAACCACTGCCGGGAGGTTTGCGACAAAGATTTTTGGGAATGGCAACGCTGATGCCTTCCAGTCCGCGGGCATTTTTCAATTCCACCGAAAGCAAGTTTTCCCGCAGAACGAACTTGTAATCCGTAGCCCAAAGCCGCCTCAGGTAATCGGCGTAAAAACTCATGGTATGAACTTCCAGTTTATTTTCGCTTTCCAGTTCTTTGATTCTGTTTAGAAAATTTTTGAAGGGTTTTATGTACTGAGGAAAGTCTTCAAAATCATATAAATGAGAATAAAAAAGAAAAATAGTTTTATTTTTACTCAAATATTCCAGCGAAGCAAGCAGCCATTCCTCATAATCCTGCGATAGCACCGAACCGTGTCCTAATTCCTGAACGGAGATTTTATCGTGAAATGGCATAACCGGAAAGGCGATAACATCCTTTGAAACCATCTTGCCGTTTATGAATGTTCGATTGGGACGAGAGCCGGAATCACCAGGATAATAATAGCAGGTAAATCCCAGTTTTTTAAGTATCTTTGTAAGCTGCGGTTGGGGATGAACTCCGCCGGGAGCAGCATATTCACGAATATCGTAGTTAGTGGTAAGAGACAGCACTTTGCTGTTTAGATCGATGTAGTATTCAATCTGCTCATCGGAAAGCTCGCCGGCTTCCAATTTGGCAGCAAACCAGTTATGCACCCAACCGCCGTGCGAACCGATGGTTCCGTATTCCATCATTGTACGGATCAGATCGGGATGTTTGGAGGCATCGAATCCCAGATCGTCGCCCGGCTCGTTCACCCAATCTCCGGCAGTTACATGAAAAGAGGCAGGCGTGATTTTATCAAAGAAGCCTTCTTTTTGAAAGCGGACGATATTTTTTCTTTCTCTAAAGTTATCGATATGCCAGTTCAAAACCAGACCGCCTTTATTGTAAGGCGTATTGCAAAGATGCGGGGTTTGAGCTATTCTGAAAAGAAAAGCGCGTAAAAATGTGCGTAACAGCAGATCGTCGGAAGAATAAGCTTTCAGATAACCGAGCGGCAGATTGGCAAACATCAGATTTCCCTTTCCCCTATTGATAAGAAAAGTGTTGGGCAGGAAGTGCCCATCTTCATATCTGGAATAAGCCATGACATCTTTTTGATCGATATAATTGACTTCGACTTTGGCGATAGGATATTCCAGACAGCCATATTGATATCCGGTCAAAGCAAAGTTTTCATCCATTTTCCCACAGGGAATTTCCAAAAAAGAAGCGGCAGCTGCATCTTTGAAGCAGATATTAGCCATCTCAAAAGCCAGAGACTTGTACTTATTGTAAGTGATATAATTTATTCCCAAGAGTCGGGTAAACACAGCTTTTTCGCGATAACTGCCATTTTCCGATTTCGTACCGCAATTATAGATTATGAAAACATTCCCACCCAGATCGATGAAATCTTCCACCCAAACAGAGAATTCCAGCGGAATTTGCTCTGTAAGGTAATCCGGAAAAACCAAAACGCGATGATTTTGGAGAATTTGCCGGGGAGTGGATCGCCATAAATCGCCGTGAGTAATCCATTGGAAGGGAACGCCTTCTTCCTGCAAAACACTTTCATAAGCCGCTTTGATATTCTTTTCCATTTCACTCAAATCTTTCTGCGTTACGAGAATAATTTCCATATTGTGGCTGTTGTTTGCCGGTTTCAAAACAAAGGCATAATATGTGAAGAGAAACAGAGAGATCAGGATCAGGATGGAAGAGATAATTCTGAACATACGGTTTTTATTTCTTTCTTACAGTGAGCAGTTTTTCGGTAACATCCTCGACGATTTCTATGTAATAATAATCATCATCTTCAGTCACGTTCAGTCCGAGACCGGCTACTTTTCGATACTCTGCTTTGGGAAGGGAAATGGTAATATTTTGCAACGATTCGGGATTTTTTAGAGTAACCAATAACAACTCATTCTCGCAAATAAATTCGGTTTCGGTTTTGAGGAATCTCAACCAGAATTGAGTGAAATAACTCATCGGCGCTATCAGCAATTTGCCTTCTTTCTGCAATTGGGCAGCTCTGTCCATAAAACGCAGGAAGGCAGGAACATATTGCGGGAAATCACGAAAATCGTAGAAATGCGAATAGATCAGGGTGGCTAACCGATGATCGATCAGATGATCCAACGTTGCATTCAACCAGGTTTCGTATTCACTTGCCGGAATGTGATCACGTCCCAATTCGTGTACGGAAGCTCTTTGATTAAACGGCATTACGGGAAAGGCAAAAAGATTGTCGGCTACCATTTTCCCATCGAAGAAACTGCGGTTCGGTTGCGAACCGGAATCTCCCACAAAATAATAGCTGTCGAAATTATTTTTTGCCAGAATCCGGGTCAACCACGCGTCATGAATGCCTTGAGGAGCGGCGAATTCCTGCACGGGATAACCGGTGATGTCGGATAAAGTCTGATTATTCATAACAATGGATTTTTCTATTTCAGCGGCGTTTTGTTCGTGATTGGACATTTGGCTGGCAAACCAGTTGTGAGCCCAGCCGCCCAGTGAACCGATGGTTCCGAATTTTGCCAGTTTCTTCACCAAATCGGTGTGATTAGCGGCATCGAATCCCAGATTGTCATCGGTCTTATTCAGCCATTTCCCGGCACTTATGACGCAGGAAAAGGGAAAATCCTGACGGAAGAAGCCCTGCTTTTCCGCCCAATTTATACTCTTCCATTCTTTGCTGTTATCCACATGCCAGTTCATGACCAGCCCGGCTTTGCGGGAAGGCATATTGGCGAGATGCGGAATGTGTACGACCTCGAAAAGAAAAGTTCGCAGAATCGTACGCAGCATCAGCTCGTCCGAGGCATAAGCCTTTAGATAACCGAGCGGCAGATTGGCATACAAAATACGGCCTTTTTCAAAATGCCGTAAAATGATGTTCGGACGACGAGAACCATCTTCATAAACGGAATAAGCGTAAATTTCGTCATTCTTCAGGTTTTCCGGATCGACAAAAGCGACGGGATATTGCAGCGCTCCGTACACATAACCGGAAAGGTTCAGGTGTTCATCCAGTTTACCGTAAGGAATTTGCAGGAATTTAGCAGCCTCTCTGTCGCGGAACTGTATATTGGCTAAGCGATACGAACTTTGAATATATTGGGAATAAGTAATGTAATTGGCACCGACCAGCGAAGAAAAAATGGCTTTGGTGCGGTAGCGATTATTTGCCATACGAATACCGCAGTCATAAGAAAGCAATACATTCCCGCCTACCTGCAGATAGTCGTCGATCCAGATGGAAAACTCTTCCGGGATGCGTTGAGTAATGTAATCAGGGAAAATAATGACGGGATTAAGGTCGATGATATCCTTCGGTTTGTAACGAAGAATATCGCCCCGCTGAACCCAGCGAAAAGGCACACCTTCTTCTTCCAATACACTACTGAAAGCCGCTTGAATGGCTGTTCCCATCGTATCCAGCGGAGTTTCCGTAACCAGCAGAACTTCGTAATGCTTCTCCGTCTGCGAGGTCTGGCAATATCGATAATACCAAAAACCGAGAATCAACAATACCAGAACGGCGATAATGGCAAAATGAAGAGTTTTATTCATCCTCTTTTTCCTCTTTTTTACCGATAGAACCAATGGACATCACTGTTTTCCCGCCACCTTCCGTGAGCAGATAACCATGAATTTTCACATTTCTGCAGAGGCGGATTTTATGTTTGCCGATCACAGATTTATCTTTTCCTGCCGAACCGATCTCGGTATTGGCACCGATATAAACCGAACCCTGTGAAAAAACGTCTCCCCATATGCGGCAATTGGCACCGATTTTAATGCTCTTTTCGGCAAAAATATTTCCTTCCACCGTTACATTGTCATCCATTTCCAGAGTTCCGTAACATTTGATCGTGCCGTGTATCAGCGTGCCGCGGTTGATGAAGGCATCAGTTTTAATGATAATATCCTTATCGATTTTGGAATTGAGCGGAATGGTGGATTCACCTTTGCGTACGACGATACAGGAATCGGAAATGGTTCGTAATTCGTCTTCCTTTTCCTCCTCCCCGATATTCTGCCGGGCGAGTGGATCGCTGCTTTCGTCGAACTCTATTCTGGTAAGGTTAGTTTCTTTGGTTATGAATGAATCTTTTTCGCTTTCAATTTCATCTTTTTGATCTTCATTTATTTTCATCAGAACGGCATTTTCGTCGTAATGCGTGAAAATGGGATGTCCGTAAAGGCTCTTGAATTGGCAATCGAGGTCGATCCATAACTCTTTTTCGCAGGAACAGCGGACGCCGAGATTACAATCGTAACCCACAAAAATATTTGCCTCGGAACCAGCCCAGCGCACGATGGTGGAATGCGGAGCTATTTTCAGATCGTTCTCGCTTAAAATTCCTCTGAGGATCGTGTTTTCGTGCAGTTTAGTCGTGCCGGTTACATACACTTCTTTCAGGAATTTCATGTTTGTAGTGATATCGGCATTGCCTTCCAAAAAGAGAACGTTCTTCCCAAATTTATAATCATCTACATTGGCGGCATTACACACTTCCACCACTTCTTCGTTTTTGGAAAGGGTAACGCGGAAAGCTCTGTCCTGATCTACGTTTTTCACGTTTGCCAGCAGTTTGTCACGGAAGGAATGATCGAAATAACGCGGATCCTTGGAGTAATCCATGTTCACGTAAAGCGGCTGATCGTCCTTCTTTCGGACCAATTCCAGAATAGCCGGCAGGAAAGGCAGGACTGCCATGATTAAAAATAACGGGAAAATAAATGCGAGCAGATAACGATAATCTTTGCGTTCATCGATCCGGGCAAAGAAATCATGGATCGGTCCTTTGTATAAAACCTCATCCTGAGCTTCGTACAAAGGATTTGTTTCATTGTCTGCCGTCCGTGTATCTTGTGCCAGCAGGAAGCAACTGAACAGGCAGAAGAAAAGGAAAAGACAGATGATTATTTCTTTCTGAATCTTTGGGTTTTTTGCCATTCCGGAACCCTCTTAAAAATTGTATCGATGATTGCCAAAAATGCTCCCTTCGAGATAAACCACAGATAAAATGTGAAGCTGAAAAGCAGCATTGGTAGAAGCCTTGCCCTCATGTGACCGCCATCCAGCAAAATTCCCGATCCCATCTGGAAAAACGGAGCGGCATTTCCGAACGAACTGTAGGAAGCCACAAGAATAAAAATGAATACGCTGGTAAAAAGATTCATTTTCCCCAGGAAAAACAACGCCAGCGAAACGAACAATCCCACCAGCATAATCAGCGGAATGAAATAGATGGAGAGAAGCAGAATACCGTCTATTTTTTCGATCGGTTTGAGGTAATTCGATTTTATCATACCGAAGAAAGCTTTGAAAAACACCTGACAGTGACCGCGAGCCCAGCGCGTAACCTGTCGGGAACGCACGTGCCAGGTTTCGGGAGCTTCTTCGTAACATTCGGCGCGGTTGGCGTAAACCACCTTCCAACCCTGTTGATAAAGTTTAAAGGTCAACTCCGTGTCTTCCGTGATGATACTGGGATTGAAACCACCCAGATCGAGAGCGACCTGCCGGCGGAAACCACCCACCGTACCACCGTACTGCGGAACCAGATTCAGGTTGTATCGTGCCTGCTGATCGATCTGATAACCTCCGGTACGTTCGATATCCAGCAGCTTGGTAAGCAGGTTGGAAGAAACGTTACTGGGAATCACGCGTCCCATCACGGCTCCCACTTCGGGGTCGAGAAAGGAAATAGCGATATCCCGGATGATGCCTTTTGGCGGCAAATAGTCGGCATCGAAAACGATGATGATATCACCATGGGCAAATTCCATCACTTCGTTCATACCGACCGGTTTCCCACGCGCACCGGTATCACGCACATAAGGATGGATGTTATCGTATTTTTCGCTGTATTGTTCCAAAATACTAAGCGTGGCATCTTCCGAATGATCCTCGATCGGAATGATTTCCAGCCTGTCTTTGGGGTAATTCGTATTGGCGATGTTTTCCATCGAATGTTCCGCCACCAGCTCTTCGTTGTGCATCGGCACGATCACCGTCACATACGGCAGGTCGGAATCCAGAATATCCTGATAATAAAGCTTTTGTTCGCCCACCGAACGATTGATGGAAAAGATGAAATGACGGACGGTATAAGTGAAAAGGATAGCAGCCATCACCAGAATATAAGCTCTCAGAATCGAAACTAATATAACCATCCCCATTTTGAATCATCCTTTTTTAATTTTAGTGCCAGATTACTGACAAAGACGGAATAAAATGCGACCACAAAAACGAAATCGAAGAACGGTTCCAGCATGAAGAAAACGGGTGCCATAAAGATATAGGAAAATTCCCTAAATATAAAAATATAAACGATATAACGAATGCAGCCGAAAATAATTCCATAAAGATCGGCTAATAAAATAAAGATCAGCTTATTCCAGAATTTGGCTGGCAAAGGCAGGAAAGCTGTTAACAATACCCAGGGAATCAGCAGCCAGATACTGACCAGAGTTTTCATGTAAAGATCTATATAATCCAACATGGAATACGGAAAGTGATTGGCGAAGAAAATAAAAAACATACTGGAAATGAAATTGATGAAAGAAATGATAACGACCCAAAGAACGATCGGCTTGGTGAAAAACCTGAAAAGCGGTACAACCATAAGAACCAGCAGAGAAACCAATGCCGAATAAATGGAGAAAACCTGGCTGGGATATTTACCGAAGATATCCAAAAGGAACACATCTCCCAGAATAAAAGGACGATTGATGATGTTATATTGAGTGTAAGCATTGGAGAAAATGAGCTTTCCCACATAGCTGATTGCATAAGTGATGGATGGATAAATAATTAGAAGAATAATATCCAGAAGGATGGCGCCAATCAAATAATCTATTAAAATCTGCCCGCGTTTGGCTCGTGGTAATTTTCGATATGAACGATGATGATATATCCTCGATTTGAAGGAATCGTCTACAACATGACTGCTTTGAATATCTCCCTCCCTGCTCCCACTTTTATCCTGAGAAGACCATAAATTAATGGTTTACGTGTCAAGCTTTTCAGTTTTTTTGTCATCTTACCAGCAGCATTTTTCTGGTTTTCGATTTCCCATCATGAGTTATCCGGCAGAAATAAATTCCGCTGGAAACTTGGCGATCGTAGCGACTTTTCCCCGTCCAAATTTCAGAATATGTGCCTTCATCTTTTACTTCATTCACTAACTTTTCCACCAATTGTCCCTTCAAATTATAGATGTTCAGTTTCACTCTGCCGGCAGTGGGAATGGAATACTCGATCACGGTGTTCTCAGTGAACGGATTGGGGTAATTTTGGGAAAGCACCAATTTGTCGGAAAGCGGTGGATTCAAGGATTGATAGACATCTTCATTCTTGGCACCGGGAGTGCCGTGTTCCGCTGAAGCAGCCCAATTTGCTGCCAGAGAATTATCCAGAAAAGGATTCTTCAACGCTAAAGTCGATCCGTTCCCATTCGGTTCGGTGGGCCAGGGTGAAGAAACGCCAAAATAGAGCGAATCGAGCAGGACATCGTTGCGATAAATTCTTACCAGATCGCCGTTACTGCTCAGTCCGAAATCAAATTCTCCGGTATAATTTTGTACCGACGGGTAAAGTGCGGAAAAAGCCGGAATATCCCGGCAAAAAACAAAATATCCTTTCGGCTCGATGCTTACGGTTTCGGATGGAGAAAAATCGTGTGCCTCGTCGTCGTCTTTAAAATGAATTGGAGATAATGAAACCAACGAATCTCCCGGATTGTAAAGCTCGATCCAGTCACCGGAATCGAAACCTTCTGCCGAATTGTAATTGATCTCATTAATGACCAGAGCGGAGGTGGAAGCATTTCCCTTGGTAAAATTAGCTTCCAGGTAAACATCGTATTCCGTATCGATAGTTAATGAAAGTGAAGACGATGCGCTATCTCCCGTCCAGCCGGCGAACGCATAACCGGGTTGGGGGATGGCAGTAACAGTGATCGGGATATGGTCGAAGTAATCGCCGCTCCATTCCATATCTTTTATTTCGACAGAATTTACCAGAATCGTGCCACCTTCTTCCGGTAAAATCCGGGTATTCAATTGGAAAGTGTTGGGAATATCGAATTGCTCCATGATGTACTGCGTCATGTAACTTTTACGATCACGGGCAAAATAAGCCATAACGAGATGTTCGTTTTCCCAGTCGGAATAAGATTCATTCCAACGCTCGAAATGCCGTTCCATTTCCGGTTGCAAATAAGCAAAATTGCTATCGATGGCAGCTTCCAGATAAGTCGGTTCCATAAAAGTATTCAGGTAATCGGCAAAACGGTTACACAGCTTCTGTACGAAAGTCTCATTCCGGCACAATTTGCGAAAGAGGTAAGTCGACCAGTCCGGATTGGGGTAATAAGGTCCGTTTTCCCGCAGGGCAAAAGCCAACGTGTTATGACTGGCGAGATTGGTAAGCCCCAAACCCAGATCGAGGTCGAAGATTTGCCAGCGCCATTTGGCATCGGCAGTTTTTTCCCGCCAATATTTAATGTTTCTGCCGGGCCAGTCGGTATTGCAAAAAAGGATTTGAGCAGCCTGATAACTGATATAATTTTCCACATCCATCCGGGTGCAGATTTGGGCGTAATTCGCCGGAATGCTCAGATCGTGTGTATCCACGAAATTCATGAACTGATCGTAGGCATCGATATCCCCGTAAAGCACCTGCCGGTTTTCTTCCAGCATATCGATATTATCGGGATCGGCGCCGTAATTCTGTGCGAAGAAATGTTCGTTGATCTTCTCACGCATATTCTGAATGCCCCAGTAAACGCCATTAATATAAATAATTGCCGGACGATATGCCTGGTAGGAAAGATTGGTTTTCTGCAAAAGATTTTGCATGAAGCCGTCGCGCATCATCGATTTCATCCAGTCACCACCGGAATTACGGAAAATAATGCTTTCATAGGAAGTGGCTGGCTTTTCCGGGAAAAATTGATAGGGAATTTCCTCGGAACCGTACTGACGGCGAGCAAAAAATGCCAAAGATTTTTGATCGTGACCGCGGCTGAAATAACCGAAGATTTTTAAGCCGCCATCCATCTCGAAACCGAGTGTGCCGTCTGATTCATAAAGCTCGAGGTGAACGGGCTTTTCCCAATCCTGCCAGAAATTTGCCCGCAAATATGGGAACGAACCGTCGGCATTCGGACCTTTCACATAAATGCCTTCATAATAATCCCACAAATTGTGCGGATCGGTGGTCAGACTGATCACCGGTAAAGTATGTGCGTCATCGATGAAATAGGTATTTGTAACGATCGAACTGGGCAGAAAACCATCTTTTACGGTAAGCGCCCGAACAACCGTGGTTTCGTTGATACTAACGGGATTGTTATAAACATAAGTATCGGTGGAATCGGGATTTGGCTCCGAGCCATCCAAAGTATAATAAATCGTTTCACCGTAGCCGATATTTTGGAACGATAAATTGAGGGAGTAAGGATAAACTCCGCCTTCCCAATAAAACTGAGGTGCATCGGCAAAATAAAGCGCCGCAGTGACTTCGTTATTCGTAATTTCCGGAGTAGGAGTCTCAAAATAGAAGTGATTCTGAGTTCCGTCCGGCTGGCAGCCGTAAGAAAAATCCAACGGAATGTAACCGGGTGTAACTTCATCGACGATGTTGCCGTCCGGATCAGCGAGGATAACGGATTCGTTTTCATTCAGACTAAAATTGGTGTGCAGATTTAGAAGATTCGGTTCTGCATAGGAATTTACATAAAGTGAGTCGGCAGGCGGCGTGGCGTATCCCAAAGTAAGGATGGGAATCATGGTGAGGTCGGTGTCCAGCGTGTTGGTCTGGATCGTAATAACATTGGTTCCATTTTGCAGGATGGTTTGGATGTCGGCGATAATGTAATGGTTCGGTTTGCCGCCCTGATAGATTTCCGCTTCGTGGGAACGGATATCCACCGAATCCATAAAAGCAGGAAAACTGCCGATGTAACCGATATTTTCTCTGGCGATTTCCGTCTCGTTCAACCAGACGACAAAAGCGTCATCGAAATCGATGTGAAGCAAGCCAGATAGAACCTCGTTCACGTCGTCGATCTCGAAAGTTTTACGAATATAAACTGAATAAGCCAAATCCTGCCCGATCTCGTTAATTTCGGTGGCATCGTCGCCATCGCCATCGCCAAAACCGCTGGGACCGGTTTCCCAGTTATTATCGTTAAAATCCAGTTCACGCCAGGCGGTAGGTGGTTCCTGCGTTCCCACAAAATAGCGCCATTCATCTCCCCAGTCGATCATGGTCTGCCAATGAGCATGGAATGCCCGATCTTTGCCGGAAGCAAATACGGTAAGAAAACCGGAAGCGGGTAGTGTGATGTCGGGAAAAGCCCATTTGAGTGGTTCGTCGGCATTATCGGATAAACCGTAACCTGACAAATTAATAGCGGTCGAACCGTAATTATAAAGCTCGATCCAATCTTCGCTTTCACCATCTTCATCGCTAAGGGTGAACAGATTGGCACTCATGACTTCATTCAGACAGACGGATTGACCGGAGAGCAAAACTGACAGGTAAAGCAAAGTAATGATAAAAAATATCCTGATTAAACAAAACATCACAATCCCCTTATTATTTTAATAGGATCATCTTCTTACATATATGCCGATTTTGTGAAGTTATTTGATAAAAATAAATTCCGCTGGAAACCTGGTGCCCGTATTTATTCTCACCCAACCAGGCTTCTTCGTAAGTTCCTTCCTCCAGAAATTCGTTCACCAGCGTTTTTATATGTTGCCCTCTCAAATTATAAATTGCTACTTTTACTTTTCCTGCCGTGGGAATGGAGTATTTTATGATCGTATTTTCATTGAATGGATTGGGATAATTCTGCAAAAGAACCATTTTACCGGACAGCGGTGGATTCAAAGATTGATAAATATCTTCATTCTTAGCGCCGGGAGTACCGTTTTCCAGAGAAGCAGTCCAGCTTTCTGCCCGGCAATTATCCTTATACGGATTGATGAGTGACAGCGTGGAACCGCCACCATCCGGTTCGGTGGGCCAGGGTGTGGAAGTTCCGAAACAGAGTGAATCGATCAGAACATCATTATGATAAATCCTGATTATATCGCCATCGCTGCTCAGTCCAAAATCGAATTCGCCGCTATAGTTTTCCACGAGCGGGAAAATCGACGTAAATGCCAGTGTATCACGGCAAAGCACCAGATATTCCTTCGATTCGATAGTCAGAGCGGGAAGGCTGAAATCGTGGGAATCATCATCGTCTTTGAAATGATAATTGGCTAAAGAAACAGCAGAATCAGCAGGATTAAACAGCTCGATCCAATCACCGGAATCGAAAACTTCTGCCGAATGGTAGTTGATCTCATTAATTACGAGGGTGGAAGTGGGGGAATATCCCACCGCAAAATTGGCGACGAGACTGAGATCGACGGACGAATTTATCGTGATGGAAAGAGAATCCGCCTCCAGATCGCCCGACCAGCCACTGAATTTATAACCGGCATTGGGAATGGCAGTCAGCTCGATGGGAATATCGTTAAAGTAATTCCCCTGCCAGTCGGCATCGGTTACGGTGAGGGAATTAATGCGGATGCTTCCGCCTTCCGGCAGCATAATTTGCGTGTTCAATCGATACGAACCGGATAGCCCAAATTGATCTATGGTGTACTGCATCATATAACTTTTACGATCACGGGCAAAATAGGTCAGAACCAGTTTTTCATTGTCCCATTCCGAGATATCACGATTCCAGCGCTGAAATTGCCGTACCATTTCCGGCGCTAAATAAGTGAAGTTGCTGTCGATAGCAGCTTCCAGATTTGCCGGGTCCATAAAGGTATTCAGGTAATCGGCAAAACGATTACACAACTTCTGCACGAAAGTTTCATTTTGGCACAATTTACGAAAGAGATAAGTCGACCAGTTGGGATTGGGATAATGAGGACCATCTTCCCGCAAAGCAAATGCCAACGTGTTGTGACTGGCGCGATTGGTAAGTCCCAAGCCCAGATCGAGGTCGAAGATTTGCCAGCGCCATTTGGCTTCGGCAGTGCGTTCCCGCCAATATTTGATGTTTCTGCCGGGCCAGTCGGTATTGCAAAAAAGGATTTGTGCCGATTGATAACTGATGTAATTTTCCACATCCATCCGGGTGCAAATTTGGGCGTAATTTGCCGGAATGCTCAGATCGTGTGCCTCCACGAAATCCATGAATTCGTTGTAGGCATCCACCGTTCCATACAGTACTTCCCGGTCTTCTTCCAGCATATCGATGTTAGCGGGATCGGCGCCGTAATTCTGCGCGAAGAAATGTTCATTGATCTTCTCACGCATATTTTGAATGCCCCAATAAACGCCATTGATGTAAAGCACAGCCGGACGATACGCCTGACGGGAAAGATTGGTGTCCTTCAAAAGGCTTTGCATGAAGCCGTCGCGCATCATCGATTTCATCCAGTCACCACCGGAATTTCTAAAAACGATACTTTTATAAGAAGTCGCCGGCTTATCCGGGAAGAATTGGTAGGGAATTTCCTCGGAACCGTACTGACGGCGAGCGAAAAATACCAGAGATTTTTGATCGTGACCACGGCTGAAATAGCCGAAAATTTTCAAGCCGCCATTCATGGAAAAGCCCTGCGTGCCGTCGGATTCATAAAGCTCGAGATGCACCGGTTTTTCCCAATCCTGCCAGAAATTTGCCCGTAAATACGGGTAGGAAGCAGCGGCATTCGGTCCCATAGCATACATGCCGTCATAATAATCCCATAAATTGTGCGGATCGGTGACAATGCTGATGACGGGCAGATAATGTTCGGTTCCGATAAAATAGGAATTCGTTTCTATCGGGCTGGGAAGATAACCGTTTTTGTAAGTGCAAGCTCTTACCACAGTGGTTTCATCGATGGTGAAGGGAGAAGAATAAATGTGGGTGTCGGTGGAATCCGGGTTTGGAACGGAACCATCTAAAGTATAATAAATGGTTTCATTAGAGCCGATATTTGCAAAGGTCAGAACTACGGAACCGGAATATTTCCCGCCTGCCAAACCGAATTGAGGAGAATCGGCAAAATAATTAGCTGCCTGAGCGTCGTCATTGGTGCCATCGGGAGTGGCAGTCTCGAAGAAATAACAATTGTCCGAACCATCCGGCTGACGACCGTACGACATATCCAAAGGAATATAACCGGGAGCGAGCTGATCGATAATATTACCGTCGGGAGCGCTGAGCAAAATCGGTTCATTTTCGTTCAAACTAAAATTTGTGTGCAGATTAAACAGATTAGGTTCCGCATAAGAATTTACGTAAAGTGAATCGGCAGGCGGTGTGGCAAAACCCAGCGTGAAAATGGGAATGATCGTCATATCGGTGTTGTTGGTATTCGCCTGAATGGATAGAACGTTAGCACCGTTCTGCAAAAGAGATTGGATATTTTCGATAATGAAACAATCCGGTTTTCCACCCTGATAAATTTCAGCTTCGTGACCATGAATGGTGGTCGTATCGATGTAAGCCGGGAAGTTCCCGATGTAACCGATATTTTTGCGGGCGATTTCCGTCTCGTTTAACCAGGCTACGAAAGCATCGTCGTAATCCACATGCAGAAGGCAGGCTAAAACATTGCTCGCATCTTCGATCTCGAACGTATGACGGATGTAAACGGAATAAGCTTCACCATGCCCGACTTCGCTTATTTCGGTGGCATCGTCGCCATCGCCATCACCGAAACCGCTGGCACCGAACAGCCAGTTGCTGTCGTCGAAATCGGATTTATACCAATCGGCAGGCGGTTCCTGCGTTCCCACAAAATAGCGCCATTCGTCGCCCCAATCGATCACTGTTTGCCAAAAAGCAGTGATGGCACGATCCTTGCCGGAAGCAAAAACGGTCAGATAATCCTGCGGGGAAATGGTTACGGAAGGAAATGTCCATTTGAGCGGATTGCCGGAATTATCGGACAATCCGAAACCGGTCAAATCCACATCTTCAGAACCGTAATTGTAAATTTCGATCCAATCTTCGCTTTCGCCGTCTTCATCGCTAAGGGTGAACAGATTCGCACTCATAACTTCATTCAGGCGAACGGATTGCGCTGCTAAAAAGCATCCCGACAGCCCGATCAGCAAACAAATAAAAATTAACTTATTCCATAATTTCATAACACATTTTCACACTTTATTTTAATAATAACATCTTTCTGCTCAATCGGTTATCCGGCGAAATCAACTGGTAAAAATAGATTCCGCTGGCGACGCTTTTTGGGGAATCGTCTTTGCTGTCCCAAAAATAAGAATGCGCTCCTTTTTCCTGAAATTCCACATATTTTTTCACGAGCTGCCCTTTCACATTGTAAATCCGCAACTCTGTTTTTCCGGCTTCCGGCAGATAATAACTGATCGTGGTGGCGGGATTGAACGGATTCGGAAAGTTTTGGTAAAGCGTTAATTCCTGTGGGACTTCCGGTATTTCATCGTTTCCCATATTTTGGTTTTGAATGCCCGGTGTGCCGTAAGGTGCAGAAGCTGCCCAGTTACCGGCGACGTTGTTATTCAGGTTGGGATTGCGTAATTCCAGGGTGGAACCGGTGCCGTCCGGTTCGGGGGACCAGGGATAATCGTCGTCGTACAACACATTATCGAT
>DAISYT010000014.1:0-15214 GCA_036825175.1 Candidatus Cloacimonadota bacterium | reverse complement strand
CATGTTTCCAACTATGCTATCGGCGATGCGGTGGCTCGTTATAAGATGGCTCAGGGTTACAATGTCATGCAGCCGATGGGCTACGATTCTTTCGGTATGCCCGCAGAGAATTTCGCTATAAAACACAATTCACATCCGCGTATTACCACGGAAAGTAACATCGACATCATGCGCAAACAATTCGATCTGATCGGCTTTGGTCTGGATTGGGATCGGGAAGTTTCCACCTGCCGTCCCGAATACTACAAATGGGGACAATGGTTCTTTAAAAGATTGTATGAGAAAGGCTTAGTTTACAAAAAAAGCAGCTTCGTAAATTGGTGCGACAGTTGCCAAACTGTGTTGGCAAACGAACAGGTGGAAGACGGAAAGTGCTGGCGTTGCGAAACGGTTGTACGCCAAAAAGAATTGGAACAATGGTTCATCCGCATCACAAAATATGCCGAAGAATTGTTGGATTTTAGTGATATGATCGACTGGCCGGAACGCGTAAAAACCATGCAGACCAATTGGATCGGTAAGAGTTTCGGAACGAACATACATTTCATATTGGAAGGCGCCGACGACATCATCACGGTTTTCACCACCAGACCGGATACGATTTTCGGTTGCACCTTCATGGCTTTGCCGCCGGAACATCCGCTGGTTTGCCGCTGGCTGAAAGACGAACCTGCCGATTCGGAAATGGTAAAATTCTGTGAACGGGTGATCAATGAAGATAAAATAACCCGCTCCGCTGAAGATACAACCAAGGAAGGCGTTTTTAGCGGTAGATTCGCGATCAATCCGGTAAATGGCGAAAAAGTACAAATCTGGATTACAAATTATGTGCTGATGGATTACGGAACCGGTGCTGTGATGGCAGTTCCCACGCATGATCAGCGTGATTATGAATTTGCTAAAAAATACGACATCCCCATGAAAATAGTTATCCAAAATCCGGAAAAAAATCTGGTTTTGGCAGAAATGAGTGCAGCTTATACCGAACCAGGAACGTTAGTGAATTCCAAACAATTCGATGGCATGGACAGCGTGGAATCGAAGGAAGCGATTTCTCATTGGATGCAGGAAAACGGTATGGGTGAAGAAACTATCACTTTCCGCCTGCGCGACTGGGGGGTGAGCCGTCAGCGATATTGGGGAAATCCCATTCCGATCATTCATTGTGACAAATGCGGTGAAGTGTTGGTTCCCGACGAAGATTTGCCGGTTTTACTGCCGGAAAATGTGGCTTTGGGAAAAACGACTCAGAATCCGCTGTTGAGCGTTCCCGAATGGGTAAATACCACTTGCCCGAAATGTGGTGGACCGGCAAGACGTGAAACTGACACGATGGATACTTTTGTGGACAGCTCCTGGTATTTTGCCCGTTATACCGACGCTCACAACGATAAAATACCCTTCGATAAAAAAGCAGCAGACTATTGGCTGCCCGTCGATCAATACATCGGCGGCATCGAACATGCCTGTATGCATCTGTTGTACGCCCGTTTCTTCCATAAGTTCATGCGTGATTTGGGCATGGTCAGCGGCAACGAGCCGTTTGCCAGATTGCTCACGCAAGGTATGGTGACCAAAGACGGCGCCAAGATGAGTAAATCCAAAGGCAATGTGGTCGATCCGCAGTACATTGTAGATCGTTTCGGAGCCGACACGGTGCGTGTATTCATGTTATTCGCTTCTCCACCCGATAAAGATGTGGAATGGAGCGATGAAGGCGTGAAAGGCTCTTTCCGTTTCCTGAACCGTATCTGGCGTATATTCGATGATCAGATCGACCTGATCAAAAAGGGAATTAAGCAATCTGAATCAACTGATTCAATTTCGTCGGATATTAAATCATTGCGTTTCAGCACTCATAATCTGATCAAAAAAGTGAAAGAAGATATCGAAAGAATGCACTTCAATACTGCCATCGCTGCCACCATGGAGCACCTGAATGTGGTTTACGGCATCACAGAACCGGAAAAGCTGAACGACACCGAATTGCAAATTTTCGCCGAAGCCTGCGCTGTTATTCCCAGATTGCTCTATTTCTTTGCTCCGCATATTTGTGAGGAATTGTGGCAAATGATGGGAAATGAAAACATGGTGCACGAAGCCGGCATCCCGGATTATAATCCCAAGTTTCTGGTAAAGGACGAAGTTACTTACGTGGTGCAGGTGATGGGCAAACTGCGCGGTAAGATCGATGTTCCAATCGATATGTCCCAGGAAGAAATCAAGAAGCTGGCTCTGGAAATAGAGAACGTGCAGAAATTCATCGAAGGAAAAACCGTGCAGAAAGTGATCGTGATCCCGAAAAAGCTAGTGAGCATCGTGGTGAAGTAGATTTCAACACAGAGACACTGAGACACTGAGGACACGAAGAATAAAATTGTAAGGACAGCCGGTCAGTATTTCAGCTGATCAGCTATCAGCAAAAAATATTTCAGGCGGCTTTATTGCCGCCTTTTTTGTAATCTCTTTTACAAATATATAGTTAGCCTAAAATATTAATACGCCATAATTGTACCAAATAATAATTGAAATGTTGTCTCAAACATGCTTGAAAAAATTATTTCTTTGTTAATAACGATCTATAAGCATGATAGCTGGATTATAAATTTTACACATTTTTTTTAATTTGACACATAATAGATTTATTTTTAGCAATCACATTGATAGAGTGATAAAAAAGGCAGAGGTGAACACCCTGCCCTCTTGAACGAGAAATAAATTTCTCATTTGTTATCTTACCGGAAACAATTCTGAAATATTTCATTTTCTCGTCAAGCAAGAGTCCTCCATCAAATAAAAAAAAGGAGGCATAATATGCCACAAAAAGGGAAGAATCAACATGTAGTCTCACATGAAAAAGGGTGGGCCGTAAAAGGTGAGAACAATTTGAAAGCTACGAAAGTAACTAAAACGCAACAACAAGCAATTGATATCGCAACAGTAATTGCGAAGAACCAACATTCCGACACCAAAATTCACAGACCGAATGGTCAAATCAGAGCCGGTAATAGTTATGGAAATGATCCTTGTCCACCGCGGGACAGAAAGTGAGGTAAAAATGGCAAACCGAGTATTTTTTAGCTTTCATTACGAAAGAGATAATTGGAGAGCAGGAATTGTTCGTAACAGTAATGTAACAAAAGAAGATTCTGTTTTTATTGATTCTGCTGAATGGGAAGAGGTGAAAAAGAAAACAAAAATGGACATCGAAAAATGGATTCTCGATCAAATGAAAGGAACTTCTACAACATTAGTTTTAATTGGAAAAGAAACTTCTCAAAGAGAATGGGTAAGATTTGAAATCATTGAAAGTCGCAAGAAAGGTAATGCCGTTATTGGGATTACAATTCATAATATTAAGGATAAAGATGGTAATAAAGACACAAAAGGAAATTTAGACTTTGGTATTATTGATATTGATAATAATGGAAATGAATTAAGTTTCACTAACCTTTATCCTGTTTACGATTGGGTCAACGATAATGGTTACGATAATTTAGAAACATGGATAAACAATTATGAAGAAGCTTGTCGAAGAAAAAATAAATACACCGTAGAAATTAGTCCTCGCCATTCTCAACAAAAATGGGGAGAAGATGAATAGATTTGATATAAGTAATCCTATATTTCAAAAAGATATCAAATTCATCGAGGATTATAACAAAATAACAGAATCAAATTTGACATTCGATGAGAGTAACTTAACTTTGGCTGGGAATTTTAAATTCTCAGCCACTTTTCAATCAATAATAAAATGGTATTCATACGATATTAAAATTATATTTTCAGAAGATTATCCAAATTCAATTCCCAAAGCAATAAATGTGAACAATAGAATCATAAAACAATATAGTCACTTTTTAAGTGATAATTCTCTTTGTTTGGGAGTTCCAACGGATATATATTTAAAATTACAAAATAATGATTCAATAAAATTTTTCCTTCTGAATATTTTAGTGCATTATTATTTTTCTTACGATGAATGGGAAAAGACAAAAACCGTGATTTTTCGAGAAAGGTCTCATGGAGTGAAGGGTATAATCGAATACTACTATGAATTGTTAGAAATTAGAAATTTTAATGCACTTATTAGATTACTCCGATTTTCAAATGATATTGAATCCAGTTATAATCAAACATGTCCATGTAATTCTGGAAAATCATTTCAATCTTGTCATATGCCAAAAATGATTGTATTGAATTCATCACCATATTTTAGTATTGAATATGAGAACATACTACACTTTTTAAGAGAGCAATTACAAAATTCAATAAATTCAATTCTACAACAAAATAAACAACAAAATGCAAATAAAAAAAGTTGATATATAAATTGGCCATACAGTTTTTGAAAACATAATCTTAAAAATAGTAGGTACATTATTGCTAAATCGATTAGGATCCAAATTAAATAAATATTCCTGCGTTTTTATTCTATTGTTAATAACCCATTTGTATAATTCTCTAAATTTTTTCTCCGTTTGAAGATAATAAGCATCTAAAAACCAGAATGAAAAAAGAGGTATTATCACTATTAGAGAAAGTTTATTATCATCAAAATCCTTTGCTAAACATAATGTTAGAACTATCGTTATCAGAGATAGCATCCAACCCTTTACAATGAACGAATTTTGAGCCATTCGTTTTATACAACTTTGGATCAAATCAATTTCTTTTAATAAATTTTCCATTCCTTTTCTCCTAATTCTTACATTAACCATAAATATCATTACTCATAATGAGTCCACATCCTGATTACTTTAACAATTTTCTTTTCACTAATAACCTGATAAATAATACGATGCTGGATATTTATTCTACGGGAATATGTTCCCTGTAAATCACCAACCAGTTTTTCATACGAAGGAGGATTTTGAAAAGGATCTCTTTTCAGGATTTCTAAAATTTCTAAAGCTTTTTCCTTCAATCCCGAAGCAACTAACTTCTTTGCATCCTTTTGGGCGGAGTTAGTAAAAACTAATTTCCAGCTCACCACTGAATATCCTCAGAGCACTCTTCCACCGGTGTTTTCATGCCTTCAACTATCGATTCCCGCATGCCTGGAATCGATAGTAAAAAAAGCGTTTCCTGGATGTTGTTCCAATCCTCTTCCGCAATGAGAACCGCATTTCCCCTTTTGCCGGAAATAAAAACCGGATTATGATTTTCTCCAGCCAGATCGATTAAACGATATAACTTCGCTCTGGCTTCTGTTGCATTAATGATCGCCATAATTCCTCCTTAAATAAACACAACGACAAAGTACGTTAAAACGTACGTTTGTCAAATTTATTCTCTATAATTATCTGAATCGTTAATATTTTACTGAAGAAAACACAAGCAGGCAGGTCACTATAAAAGCAACCTGCCTGTTAAACTTAGAGAATAAATGTATTATTTATCCAATGATTTTGCAATTCGTCTCATACGATCGACGTTGGTTACGCCTTTTTTATAACTGCCGTAATCTGCATAAGCCATTTCAAAACTTAAAGCCAGCAGATTATCTTCTACGATGTAGTTTACTTCATCTACATCGAAACTGTAGGAATCATAGTCATCACCGAACCAATTGGCGGGAACGTCAAAGGAACGATCGGAAGCTTCCAATAATTCTTCTTTGTCTTCTTCTTCATACGTTAAAGAATTATATGCATAACCGTAGAAAAATTGGTACTGACTATTAGTATTCGGTGAAAGTGTCCAATCTACCGTCATCCCCACGGAATGGACATAGGTTTCGGGCCAAGTAGCAGTAACTGCAGAAGCAAGATCAAGGTCAAAATCATAACTTTCATCATTGATATTGACGTTGAAGTTATGCGTACCGGAATCATCCAAAACAATATCACAATACCAAATATCATAAAGAACAAACAACTCGATAGCTTCACCATCCACAGCTAAAGTAGCTTCTTCGATAACTTCACCGGAATAGGAAGCTAACATAATTTCATAGTTAATTTCCTTCTGAGCTAACACGTAGCTACTAATTGCAAAACAAAAATCAAAATCCTCCGGATCGACTGTCGGGCCGGTAGAATTATCGTCTTTTTTGTCGTCGTCACCACAACTGATAATGGTAAGTGACAAAACAAGACATAAAATAAGAAACAACCAACGAAACTTTTTCATCATTCTCCTCCTCATTTTTTAAAAACGTGAGTTATGAATCGCTAATTTTATTATTCATGTCAAGCTAAAGTTCACCTTACAAACATTATCGCAGCATGAATAGAACAAATTTGTTTCATGCCGTTCGACTTTAAATTACTATGTATTTACAAATTAATTACAGAAAGGCTATCTTTACAAAAAAGAATCACCATGAGTTTTGCGAATATTTATCTACCTCAATTGCTTGATAGAAAGAGTAACTCAGAAGTATTAAAGCAATTTATCTACTCCGGGATAGCTCTGGTTGTTACTGAAATATTCAGAGATTGGATGTTACATCATAAAATACCCTTCAAGAAAGTTTGGGCAGATAATCTGCAATTAACATTCTTTCAATAAAAGCAGATACATGATTTTTTTTAAATTAGTTGACGTTTAATTAAGATGAAATAATTAAGACTGTAGCAAATTTACGGGAGGACAAGATGAAATTGATAAGAACATTATTTTTGTTTCTAGTTTTATTAATGCTAATAACCGGTTGTAGTGATGACAGCAAAAAGAAAAGTACTTTTGAGACCGATTATCCTACTGATTTCGAAGATATCAGCACCATTATTGCGGTCGGTCCATGGGCAGAATCGGATTATACATTGTCTATGATTATTTCAACTCAAATCATGCCTGCTTATTATGAGCTCGAAATTGACAGTACAACGTATAATAATATTGAATGGGTACAGGATAATGGCTATTGGTACACCTATGTAAGTCTTGGCTTCGAATACCATTATGGAGACTCTCTGTCTTATTTTTTAATTTTAGACAGCACAGTTATATCCGGAATTATCAATGTTCCATATTTCCCGTATGTGAGTTGGTCTCCTTTGAATTTCGTCAGGGATTACGATTTTTATTGGACATTACAAGAAGACACCGATCTTCAAATAGTTAATTTTTACCTGGAAACCAGTACAAAAGAAATAAATAAAGAATGGCGAATCGCCGGTTCAAAGAGAGAATACGAAATCGATAAGAGTTATTACAAGAGTTACCAGAATTCTGCTCAGTATATCGATATTTCCTTAATGCCAATTAATTTCTCATTAACTGATAATGCTTTAGTATATGCAACTGCATTTTCCGGTATTTATATGAGTTCAAATGAAGTTCTCGATTATAAGAAAATTGCAAAATGTATTTTGGATAATAATTAGCAGGTTTTTATAGTTATTAGAGCCATCCAATATTTGGGATGGCTCTTTCTGTTTTCATTTTCTTATTCCTTCTTTTTTGGATAAGCAAATACCTTCCCTTCATAATTTTTCATGAAAAGATAATCAGCATTTTCATCGATGACATAATTGGCTTGGATCGGTATTTTACCGCCTCCGCCGGGTGCATCTATCACATAAGTGGGAACGGCATAACCGGAAGTAAATCCTCTGATCTTCTGCATAATCTGCAAACCTTTTTCCACGCTGGTACGGAAATGTGCCGAACCGGAAATCGGGTCGCACTGATAAAGATAATATGGCTTTACACGAACTTTTAAAAGTTCGTGAAACAGCTTCATCAGCGTTTCTACCGAATCGTTCACACCTTTTAAAAGCACCGTCTGACTTCCCATCGGAATACCGGCATCTGCCAGCAGCTTACAGGCGGTTTGCGTTTCCGGAGTCAGCTCTGCCGGATGAGTGAAATGGATGCTGAGATAAAGCGGATGATACTTCTTCAGCATATTCACCAGTTGCGGAGTTATGCGCTGCGGCAGCACGACCGGCACCTTGGTTCCTATCCTGATCATTTCCACATGGCTGATCGCTCTGATCCTTTGAATGTAATATTCCAGTTTGGCATCGGAAAGCGTTAAGGGATCACCGCCGGAAAGCAGCACATCACGCACTTCCGTGTGTTCTTCGATGTATTCCACCACCTTCTCAAAATCGCAGACAGCCTGTTCCTGACCTACCAAACGTGAACGAGTACAGTATCGGCAATTGGCAGAGCAGAAATCCGTAAGCAAAACCAGCACCCGGTCGGGATAACGATGTACCAAACCGGGAACTTTTTTATCGGCTTCTTCATGCAGCGGATCGGCAGCTTCTCCAAAACTTACATCCAATTCGCGGATGGAGGGAATAACCGTTTTACGCAGCGGATGACCGATGCCCAGTCCGGCGATCAGGCTGGCATAATAAGGCGTGATGCGGAGCGGCAGTTTTACTTTGATCTTCTGTAATTCCGCTTTTTCGGCTTTACTCAGCTCCAATACTTCTTCCAGTCTGTTCAGATCGGTGATGCTGTTGGCAATTTGCCACTGCCAGCTTTTCCAGTCCTTCCTTCCGGCTTTCGGAAATAAAGTTTTTTGGAAGCTGTAGCGGGTGAAATCGACGATTACGCTCGGATTGGTGGTGTTCATATTTTTATGAACGGGTAAGAAATTGTGCATGGAGAGTTCGATTGTTTTCCTCATTTTTACACCACCCTTTTCAAATGTTTGTAACGACCGAGTACCGAAGTCATGATCCTGAAAAGCAATTCCCGATAAGAAACGCCTTCCTGAGTAGCGATCATCGGCAGGTCGGAATGTTGCGGATGCATGCCCGGAATCGGATTGATCTCCATAAATTCCGGTTCTCCGAAGACATTCGTTCTGATATCGACTCGTCCCACATCTTTGCATCCCAAAACCCGATAAGCATTCAAAGCAACTTTTTCTGCCTGTTTTGCCAGCGCATCTCTTCCCGGCTGGTAAAGGACTTCCGTTTCGCAATTCTCTTTCGTTTCATAACTATAGATGGCATTGTGACGGCTATCTTTCACGATAATTTCCATCGTTCCCAAAACCTCTGCCTTCTCACCCGTACCTACGATTGCCACGGTAAATTCACGTCCGGGCAGATATTCTTCCACCAAAACCGGTTGTTTAAACTGATCGAACAGAAAATTGAATTGTGCTTTCAGTTCTGCTTCGTTTTCCACCTTGGAATTGGCATAAACACCTTTGCCGGTGCCTTCTGCAACCGGTTTCAAAAATAGCGGGTAATCCAATTTCAGGTTTTTGATTTGATTTTCATTTTGCAAAAGAGCATAATCGGGCGTGGGAATTCCGAATTTTTGCAAATAGCTTTTACAGGCGTATTTATCGAGAGCTAAAGCCAGCACCAGAGGATCGGAAAAAGTGTAGGGAATCCGATAAGCATCCAGAATTGCCGGAACCTGACTTTCCCGTGCCTGACCAGACAATCCTTCACAAATATTAAAAACTAAGTCCCATGTATTGCCGGCAGCCAGCATTTTTACCAAGTTTTTTACTGAACCAATTCTCTCTGTCTGATAGCCGAGTGAACGGATCGTATCTTCCAGAGCAGTTATCGTATCGTCACGATCAAATTCGGCGGTCTCTTCTTCTCCGTAACCCAGAGCCAGATAATCCGCGCGTAAATCGTATGTTAATCCTATTTTCATTTAGATTTCTCCTTGTTTTTTTTGATTCTTTTTGTGTGTTCGAGACTAAATTTGAAAACAGGTTAAAATACTATTTCTTCATGTGATAGAAGTGTCTAAGAATGAAGTTGAAATTAAAGCAGTAATGTTTTTTTACCGCAAGACTTGCGGTACGTAACGCAGGGTACCACCCTGCACTTGGAGGTTTTTCGTCTTTCTCTTCAACCAACTTTTCCATCATTCCTCCTTGGAAAAGAATCAGTGAAAAATTTTGTTTGTATAATTTAGTGTCAAATCATTTCTAAGCAAATTATTTCATTTCTAATCCAAACATTTTAGAATACTCTTAACTGACAGAAAGTGGAAACTTTACGACATTTTACGGATAAATAAAAAAGTATTCAATTTGACCATATTCCTGCTTTCCACATTTTGGTTTTATTAAAAGGGAAGAAGAAATGGATTTTTTGACTATTATATTGATCGCAGTCGGTCTGGCGATGGATGCCTTTGCCGTCTCGATTGCCAGTGGTGTTACTCTGAAAGGATTTCAGTTACGTGCCGGTTTTCGGCTCGCTCTGTTTTTTGGTGGATTTCAGGCTCTGATGCCGGTTTTGGGTTGGTTGGCAGGTTCCGGTTTTAGAAAGTATATCGAATCTTTCGATCATTGGGCGGCATTTGGCTTACTTGCATTTATCGGTGGGAAAATGATTTATGAATCTTTTTTGATCGAGAAATCGGAAAACCGACGCGATCCCAACAACTATCTCACCGTGTTGATCCTCGCCATTGCTACCAGCATCGACGCTTTGGCAGTGGGATTAAGCTTCTCGGTTTTGCATGTTCACATTATCACGCCCAGCATTATCATCGGCATCGTAACTTTCCTGCTTTCCCTGCTCGGTGTTTATATCGGAGGGAAAACAGGTTCTATCTTCGAGAATAAAATAGAGCTACTCGGCGGACTAGTTTTGTTGGGAATCGGTGTGAAAATTCTTTTGGAACATCTATTATAAAAAAGCTAATCCTCTTTTTTTACAGCATACATGCCGTTCCGAACGATATCCACGATTCTCTCTTTCATGGGAAGTAAATCGAACGGTTGATTACGGGTAGCCCATTCTGTGAGAGCAAAATCCATCGTTCCAAACATAATGTAAGAAAGCGCCACCGTATCGACATCCCGCAAATTGCCTTCTTTCTTTGCTTCTTCGATCAATTCCTGCAAATAGGTCAGGTAACGTTTGATCGGCTGGTAATCGGGATATTTCTGATAAAACTCCGAACTCTGCCGTAACTCGATTGCCATGAAACGGGCAATGTACGGTTTGGCTGTGAACAAAGTAACGTGATAATCAAAGAATTTAATCAATCGATTCACGTAAGTATCTTCTTTATCTGTAAGTTGCCTCAACTCTTCCAGTTTGCCGGAAATTAACTCATCGAAAGATTTGATGAGCAGATCGTCTTTGTTTTCAAAATACAGATAAACCGTGCCATCTGCCACACCGGCATGTTTGGCGATGTCACTGATCTTGGTTCTGTGAAAGCCTTTATTGGCAAAAGTCTCGATTGCTGCCTCGATTATTGCACACCGCTTCTGCGATTTTTTATCGACCACTCTGCTCGATTGATAACGAGCCATAAACACCTCCCAGGCAAATTATTTTGCACAAAGGTTAGAAAATGAATTTTGATTCAGAATGTCAACAAGAATATTTGAATGCAAATTGCTGACGAAATCATCAACTGATATCTTTGCAATGAGTTATGCTCATCGGAATTGTCTTTTTTTGCTTTTAGGAATTGCGGAACAGTTTACTTAGAAAAATGGATAGAGGTTTGTCTTGGACGATATTTTTCGTTTGAAACTTCAGGATAAAAAAATGGTGCAGAAGGGGGGACTCGAACCCCCATGAGCGTTAGCTCACTATACCCTGAACCTAGCGTGTCTACCAATTTCACCACTTCTGCAACAGAGCGGATAAAAATTTGGGGCTTTTTGGAGTCAAGAAAAAAGTAATGATGACTCTAAAAAAAGCACTTTAGTTGAACTAACTTTATATATTTCATCCTAATTGAGTTCTGTATTTTTTGTTGTCGATCAGGAATTGATCAGAGTTTTCATTTCCAAAACAGCTTCGGGTAAACCGGTGAAAACCGCACGGGAAATAATACTGTGACCGATGTTGTATTCTTCGATAACATCCAATTCCACCAATCTCATCACATTATGATAATTCAATCCGTGTCCTGCCGCCACTCTCATACCGAGTTCTCGGATCAGTTTTGCTGCTTCAAAAATATTATCGATCTCGGCTTCGATCGAGACTTCATCGAGAAGGTTGGCATATTTGCCGGTATGAATTTCCACGGCATCGGCTCCGATTTCTTTGGCTAATTTTATCATCGACTCATCCGGCTCGATGAAAACACTCACTTCGATGCCGGCTGCGTGCAGTTTTGTTATCTGTTCGGCAAATTCCGGTTTCAAACACAAACCACCTTCCGTGGTGATTTCCTCTCTTTTTTCCGGAACCAATGTAACCGTATCGGGCTTAACGCAGCAGGCAATTTCCACCATTTCCCCGGTCAAAGCCATTTCCAAATTCAATTTTGTAGTAACCACCTGATTGATCAGATGAAGATCGCTATCCTGAATATGACGACGGTCTTCACGGAGATGAATGGTGATCTGATCGGCGCCGTGTTGCTCTGCCACCAACGCTGCCTGCACCGGCTGCGGTTCCTTACCGTTGCGAGCTTGTCGGATTGTTGCTACATGATCGATATTTACACCTAATTTTATCATTGCTTTTCTCCCAAATTATTTCCTGGTTCTGTAACGCGAACCTTAATGCTATTTACGTATAACATATTATTTTTCATACAAATAAATCATACCGAAAAAATCATCTCACCAACATAAATCCTGCCATTCCCCAAACATAAACTCTGAAAATGACGGGTAAGTCGGTTGAAAAAATATCTCGTATCTCCCACAAAATAACACTTCATGTCACTTTTTTCTCTGCCTTATGAATGGCATCATAAGGCGTGTTACACTACCTATTCGATGGCCAGTTTGGGCAGGAAGTTTTTTCGGTCAAATATTTTTTGTCTGTTGCACGAGTTCACACAAAAAAGGCAAAAACAGCCGAACCGACAAATTTACTGCATAAATGGAGAGAT
This sequence comes from Candidatus Cloacimonadota bacterium, assembly GCA_036825175.1. GTDB lineage: Bacteria > Cloacimonadota > Cloacimonadia > Cloacimonadales > TCS61 > B137-G9. The sequence goes on along the minus strand of DAISYT010000014.1, from coordinate 2,455 downwards.
CGGGATTCTAACGAAAAGGAGACATTCGCAGCCGGATTTATTTGAGTATGATTTGATCGATTCTCGTCAAAATCCGCGAGATGGTGGCTACATCAGATAAATGTTCTGCCGTTTTTCGGAAACTCTGTCCGAAACCATTGACAAAATATTCACCGCTTTAAATCTCGCATTTCTAAATTATTAAAGATAGATAAAGAGGATATTATGTTGGATTTTATAGGAAAGGCAAAACGAACCGGCGGCGCCGGAAAGTTGTCTGAAAAAAATATCGGTGAACAGGTTACTTTGATGGGATGGGTACATCGTCGCCGCGACTTGGGAGGACTTATTTTTATCGATTTGCGGGACGTGACCGGAATGGCTCAAATCGTTATCCGTCCTGAAAATGAAGCAGTTCACAGCAAAGCCGGCAGAATGCGAAACGAATATGTGGTTGCCGTCAGCGGAAAAGTTTGTGCCCGGGATGCTGCGAATGTAAATCCCAATATGCCTACCGGTAAGATCGAAGTGGAAGCGGAAGATTTTCTGTTTCTAAACGACGCCGAACCGCTGCCGGTGCAGATTAACGAAAATATCCTGGCGGAAGAAAATCTGCGTTTGAAATATCGATACCTGGATTTAAGAAGGGAGAAACTGAAAAATATTATTCTTCTGAGGCATGAAATCGTTTTTGCCATGCGGGAATTTTTAGTGAAGCACGGTTTTTATGAAATTGAAACGCCGATGCTGATGAAAAGCACACCGGAAGGTGCCCGTGATTATCTGGTTCCCAGCCGCATTCATCACGGCAAATTTTATGCTCTGCCACAGTCGCCGCAAATGTATAAACAGCTTTTGATGATCGGTGGTTTCGACCGTTATTTCCAGATCGCACGCTGTTTCCGCGACGAAGATTTGCGCGCCGACAGGCAACCGGAATTTACTCAGCTCGACATGGAAATGAGCTTCGTGACCAAAGAAGAAATCTTTGAATTGAATGAAGAACTTTTCACATATATTTTTGCCAAAACTCTCGGAGTAAATTTGGCGACGCCTTTCCCGAAACTCTATTACAAAGAAGCCATGAACCGTTTTGGCATCGATAAACCGGATTTACGTTTCGGTATGGAATTGATCGATCTCACGGAAATAATCGCGCATTCCGAATTCAAGGTTTTCACTTCTGCCCTGGAAGTCGGCGGTAGTGTACGCTGCGTCGTAGCGCCCGGTTGTGCTCACTATTCCCGTAAACAAATCGATGATCTGACGGCTATCGCCAAGCATCTGGGTGGGAAGGGACTCGCTTTCTGTAAAGTGGAAAACGGTTCTCTTACTGCCGGAATTTCCAAATTCCTTTCGGAAGAAGAAAGGAAAGGCATCCTGCAAAAAACCGAAGCCAAAGAAGGCGATCTGATCCTGTTTGCCGCCGATACGAATAAAATCGTTTTCAAAGTTCTGGCTGAGATCAGAAATCATTTTGGTCGTGAATTGCATCTTTACGATCCCCAAGAATTCAATTTCGTCTGGATCACCGATTTCCCGCTGTTTGAATACAACGACGATCTGCAAAAATGGGAACCGGCTCACCACATGTTTACTCTGCCCAAAGAAGAGCATCTCAAATATTTCGAGAAGGAAGCCGATTACGGCAAAATCGAAGGTCAACTGTATGACCTGGTTTGCAACGGCATGGAACTTTCGTCCGGCAGTATTCGTTGTCATCGGTTGGATATTCAAAGGAAAATCTTCGATGTTTTAGGTTTTAGCGAAGCAGAATTGCAGGATAAATTTGGTTTCTTCCTGAATGCCATGCGTTACGGCACGCCACCTCACGGCGGTATCGCTCCCGGCATCGACCGCATCGTGATGATCATGAGCCGGGCTGAATCGATTCGGGACGTGATCGCTTTCCCCAAAACTTTGCAGGCTTTCGATCTGATGAGCGGTTCACCGGATGTCGTCGATCCCAAACAATTGGAAGAATTGTCGCTGAAAATTGTGGAATTATCGAAGAATGAATAAATTCAAAAAACAGAGAAAAAACGTAGTGCGCTGTCATTCTACAAGTTTCAGTCCGGACTTATCCGGAAGAAAAAACTCTCTGTCAAAACAGTGTGTGAACAACACCGCCGATTTGCGTCAGAATGACGAAAATTAATTTTATGAACCTGCCGGAAATAAATCAACCGGCAGGTTTAAATTATTCATGAAAACCGTTGCTGCGATCACCTTCGGCTGTAAGATTAATCAATACGAAACTTCCTGCATTCTGGATGAATTCGTACAGCATGGTTACCAAATCGTCGAATTCGACCTGCCGGCAGATGTTTATGTTATTAATTCCTGCACGGTTACCAATCGCACGGATTATAAAAGCCGCAATGCACTCCGTAAAGCATTGCAGCAAAAAGAAATAAATCCAAATGTAAAAGTCGTGATCACCGGTTGTTATGCTCAACGCAACCGCGATGAAGTT
>DAISYT010000013.1:0-15777 GCA_036825175.1 Candidatus Cloacimonadota bacterium | reverse complement strand
AAGCCTCCGGCAGTTGCCGGACGCAATGACCATCTCCTTGAAAATGGCTTTCGTCGGGGAAATTCTATCATCAAGCCTTTTCCAGGTTGGGTCATTCTTCGCCAAGGCGAATGAAAGAAACCTGCCTTCGCTCAAGCTTCGGCAGGTAACGCTCAGAATGACGATGAGATATTCAGGAAGTAATAATGATAATTACCATGGTTATATTTATCTTTTTTACAGTAAGTTATGAATTATAGAAAACTCATATGAAGAATTGCTAAAAGGAGAAAATTCTCTCAAAAAAAAAGCCCATTTTTCAATGGGCTTCTCAATATTTAGCTTAAGAAAATTAAGCAGTTTTATCTTTCTTTACCTGATTGAACGAGAAAACCGGATCGCTGGAACCCAGCACCACATCGCGGGAAATGAGACATTCTTTCAGGTTGCTCATATCCGGTATGTTATACATGATGTCGATCATGAATTTTTCCATGATAGCTCGCAGACCGCGTGCACCGATGTTTTGTTTAATGGCGATTTTAGCAATTTCTTGTAGTGCATCCAGACTGAAATCCAGTTTGACGTCTTCGATCTCGAAGAGCTTCTGATATTGTTTGCAGATGGCGTTTTTGGGCTGAGTGAGAATTTGGATCAAAGCGTCTTCATCCAATTCGTTCAAAGAGCAAACAACCGGCATTCTGCCGACCAGCTCCGGGATCAGTCCGTATTTCATCATATCGTCCGGAATGACTTTGGAGAACAGGTTTTTTTCCTGAACCACTGAAGTTGTGTCGTTGGTTTCAAATCCGATGATCTTCTTTTTCAGACGCTTCTTGATGATTTTTTCCAGTCCGAAAAATGCTCCGCCGGCAATGAACAGAATATTTTTAGTGTCGATCTCGATGAATTCCTGCTGCGGATGTTTACGTCCGCCTTTGGGTGGAACATTTACCTTGGCGCCTTCCAGAATTTTTAAGAGAGCCTGCTGCACACCTTCACCGGAAACATCCCGCGTGATGGACGGCGTCTCGGATTTACGGGCAATTTTATCGATTTCGTCGATATAGATTATTCCCTTTTCGGTTTTTTCGATATCGTAATTGGCGTTTTGCAGTAATCTCACCAGAATGTTTTCCACATCTTCGCCCACATAACCGGCTTCGGTAAGCGTGGTAGCATCGGCGATGGCGAAGGGAACTTTCAGGATTTTTGCCAGAGTCTGCGCGATCAAAGTTTTGCCGGAACCGGTGGGACCGATCATCAGAATATTACTTTTCTCGATGTCGATTGCATCGTCGGCTTTTTGCTTGAAGATACGTTTATAATGGTTATAAACAGCCACGGAAATGATCTGTTTGGCTTGATCCTGTCCGATCACATATTGGTTGAGTTGGTTATGAATTTCTTTGGGAGTGGGCAGGGTGAAATGTTCATATTCATGCTTCTGATGATCGGCTTCGATGATAGTATTGCACATGCGGGTGCATTCTTCGCAGATATTTCCGCTGATGCCTTTGATGAGAAATTTGGTTTCGGTTTCGCTTCTTCCGCAGAAAGAACAATAATTCATATTACCCACTACTTCTCTCCATTTTTAGAATTTTGGTCTTTACGGGATTTGATCACTTCATCGATCAAACCGTATTCTTTGGCTTCCAGAGCGCTCATAAAGAAATTCCTGTCTGTGTCTTTCTCGATCTGTTTCAAAGATTTTCCGGTGTGGAACTGCAAAAGTTCTGCCAGGGTTTTCTTATGATAAAGAATTTCTTTGGTTTGAATTTCGATGTCTGATGCCTGACCTTGTGCTCCGCCCAGAGGCTGATGGATCATGATGCGGCAATGGGGAAGAGCGAAACGTTTTCCCGGTTGACCGGCTGTGAGTAAAAGCGCTCCCATACTGGCGGCGTGACCGATACAAATTGTGCTGACATCGGGTTTTATGTATTGCATCGTATCATAAATGGCTAAACCGGAAGAAACGATGCCTCCCGGACTGTTGATATACATGTAAATGTCTTTTTCCTGATCTTCGGCAGCCAGATGCAGCAGTTGAGCGATGACCACATTTGCCACGTTATCATCGATGGGAGAACCCAGGAAAATGATCCTGTCTTTCAGCAATCTGGAATAAATGTCGTAAGCACGTTCGGTTTGCCCTTCCTGCTCTACAACAATTGGTACGTAAGGCATTAATTCTCCTTAGTTTGATCGTTGTCTTTGATTTCTTTGGGATACGGTACGAATTTGGATTCTTTTTCCACTAATTCCAGGATTTTCTTTTCCTGTATACCGTAAGAGAAATCTTCGCTTTCGATCTGTTTTTTGTACATTTCCTTGTATTTATCCACTTCCATGTTCAATTCGGCAGCGTATTCGGCGATCTGTTTTTCTTTATCCTCATCCGTGACTTCGATTTTCTTGAGCTTATATAATTCGGTGAGGATAAGATGACTTTTGATCTTGAATTCTGCCAGGGTTTCGTACATGGCAGCGATCTTTTCCAATTCCATCTTATAAGCTTTGGCATAAGGTTTTGCCATATCTTCGGCGAAACTTTTCACCATGGAAGGCGGTACATCGAATGGATTGGCTTTCACCAAAGCAGCGATGATGCTTTCTTCTTTTTGAGCGATGTTATCTTTCTCGATCTTCTTCTTCAGTTCTACTTCGATTTTGGCTCGCAAATCTGCTAAAGAATCGTATTCCATATCTTTGGCAAAATCATCGTTCAATTCCGGTAAAATGGTTCTTTTGATCTCGGTGATAACAACCAGAAATTCTCTGTCTTTGATGTCTTCATCGATATCGGAATCGGTTGATGCCTGAGTTTTGGTAAATAGTTTTGTCTTGATTTCATCTCCGACTTTGGCACCTTTGATCTTGGTGTTGAATGATTTGGCATAGAGATTATCGCCCAGAACGATTTCTCTGAAAACTTCTTTGGTTACCGTGTCATTTTCATCGATAAATTTTAGTTGGAAGGTCACGATATCGCCGTCTTCTGCTGTTTCAGCCGATTCGGCAGTGGCAGTTTTCTGGCGGAAATCTTCGATTGTTTCATCGATCATTGTTTCATTGAACACCACTTCTTCGAAGGGAACTTCCAGACCTTGGTAGTTTTCCACTTTGATTTCCGGCATCACTTCAAACATGAAGGTAGCCGTCAAATCGGTGCCTTTTTCCCATTTTACCTCGGTCAGTTCACCCTGGCTGATAGGATGCTGGTCATTATCTTTGATGGCTTGCTGATAATAAACATTCAATTTATCTTCGTAAAACTTCTCTACTACATGCTCGCCGTAATTGCGTTCGATCATGTTGTTGGGTGCTTTGCCTTTACGAAATCCGGGTAGAACGACATAGTTTTTGAACTGTCGTAAAACCTCGTTATAATCCTGCAAAGCAGCATCTTTATCGATGGTGATCACCATTTCTTTTACGGCTTGACTTACGTTTTTTAGTTCTGTTTTCACACAAACTCCTTATCTAAAATCTGGTGCGAAAGAGGGGACTCGAACCCCTAAGGGAAAATTCCCACTGGATCCTAAATCCAGCGTGTCTACCAATTTCACCACTTTCGCCCGTCGGAAATATTTATTTTTTCAAATTTTGTTTAGCCAGGTTGATCATCTGCTGAGCATTCTCAGAATTCGGATCGAGCTCTTTCCATTTCTGAGCGTATTCCAAAACTTCTTCGAAACGCTTTTCCTGAGCCAGTTTATAACAAAGGTTGGAAATGATTTCTTTATTGGTGGAATCGATAACAGCAGCTCTCTTCAAATAAGTCAGTGATTTTTCGTAATCGCCGGCTTTTAAAGCGATATTGCTGACATTGATGATGGCATCCAGATTGTCAGGTTCGATTTCCAAGACCTTTTCAAAAGCTATACCTTCATTTACCTCGTCACCCAAACGGGAATATGCCAGAGCCATGTTGTAAAAATTATCGATGATCGAGAAATTAATTTCAGCGGCTGCGGCATACCATTTCACGGCTTTTTCGTAGTTACCTTGCTCGAACATAATGTTACCGATATTCGTTCTTACGACATCGTCGGTTGGATCCATATCGGCAGAGATTTTCATGTATTCCAAAGATTTTTCAGTATTATTCAGTTTGTTGTAGGTATAGGAAAGCATCTTCACTGTTTGAATGCTGTCCGGAGCCATTTCGTAAACATAAAGATATTTATCCAGAGCGGTTTCATAATCTTCATTATCGAAATAGCCTTTTGCTTCATTAAACATTTTTGCCCAACAGCTCAGCAGAAGATTGCCCAACTCTTCTTTTATCTTTTCCAGATCGGCTTTCTTAATTTCTTTTTTATAGAATTTATCAGCTTCTTTTTCGTCTTGTTGTTTCAGTTGATCGTATTCTGCATAAATTTCTGCGATCTCATTTTCCACCTGAACGAAATATCCGTAAGCGATTTTGTAATCTTTCTTCACATCGAAATAAATACTGCCGACTTTCTTCAAAGCTTCGATGTTGTGCGGGTTTTCAGCTAAAACATCTTCGTAAAACGGAAGTGCTTTTTCATAACGTTCTCCTGAAAGGTGCATATTTGCCGAACGCAGATTCTTCTTTCCTTCCGCACTCAAATCCTGTGAAGCTGCAAAAATATTACCGAACACGGCTGACAGCAGAAACAGAATCATTAAAATCCTAATTTTCATTACTCCTCCTAACTATCTATAATAATATTAACTTACTAATATCCTGCAAATTTTTTTGTATAGTAATTCAGTCAAGAATTTTGTTATGATGCAGGTCACATATAATTTAGTTAGAGTACTGTTTTATAGGGAAGGATTGTTTGTACGGGATCGGACTTAATTGCCTGATACAGTTGGTATGTTTCATCCAATTCCAGTTCTTTGGGCAGCCCTTTACCCAACAATTTTGCCGAAAGATCGAGATTGAATCCTTTTTTCAGAATCTCTTCCAACTGGCTTTTTTGCTTGGGAAAATAAGTTACCTGATAATTTGTTACACCGGCTAGTTCGGCGGCTTTGCGAATGGCATCGTTTAGCATTCCCACTTCATCCGCCAGTCCGTATTCTACAGCTTTATAACTATTCCAGACCTGACCCTGAGCAAATTTTTCCACAGTATCCAATGAAAGGGAACGACCTCGTGCCACGCGTTCTTTGAATTCCAGATAAGTTTTGTCGATGGATGCCTGGAAGGTTTTTATTTCTTCTGCCGACAGTTTGGAATAAAGATCGAAGGAGGTGGCATATTTCCCTTTACCTATCGTTTCATGCGTTACGCCGAGTTTATCGGTGAGTTCACCCACAGTAGGGATCATGGAGACCACACCGATGGAACCGGTGATAACAAAAGGATCTGCCACAATGTAGTCGGCGTTGGAAGAAATGTAATAACCGCCGGAAGCAGCCAGATTTCCCATCGAAACGACTACCGGTTTGTGCTGGCGAACGGCGTCGATTTTGGCAGTAATAATTTCTGAGATCAAAGCGCTGCCGCCCGGGCTGTTTACGCGTAATACGATGGCTTTTACAGAATTATCCCGCATCAAATCATCCAAAATAGGATTGATTTTTTCTGCCGAAATGCCGCTGGCAGTTGGCAGGTTGGAAGACGGAGCGATATTGCCCTGAGCATAAATTACTGCAATTTTGTAAGCGGAAACCGGATGGGAATCTGCCCGGTATTTTTTATAATCCACTAAATGATTTTTCAGTTGATATCTGGCGATCAAATCTTCGCGCTGCATCAGTTCATCGACGAGTTTGTATTCTACCGCCGTATCCTGATTGATGAACATTTCCGGTCTGCTTTCATAAATGTACCTGATTTCATCGGCATTCAGATTACGGTTACGCGCTATCTTTTCCAGAATCGTGTCGTAGATGGAACCGTATAATTGTTGCAGATTTTGTCTTACCGGTTGCGAGAAAGAAGTGCTGGTAAAATTCTCTCCGGCGCCTTTATATTTGCCGGCTGTCAGCACCGTTACATCGATCCCGATTTTGTCCAGTAACTCTTTATAAAATAGTACATTACCGCCGACGCCTGTGAGCAGTATCCCGGCAGAAGCGGATGGATTCAGAACAATCTGATCGCTGGCAGATGCCAGAAAATAATCTTTATTTGTCGCCATGTCGAGATAAGAATAAACTTTTTTATCGGTGGCACGAAAGCGTTCCAAAGCAGCCATAATCTCATTCAGATCGGCATAACCGGAGAGAATGGTATGCGGTTCCAGCAGAATACCGCTTATTTTCTCATCGGTAGCGGCATAATCGATCTTGTTGATCAGCTCCTGAGCGCTCACTTCCGGCTCGGTGAACAGGTTGTCGCTGTATTCATTATAAGAGGTGATTTGACCCGTAATATCGATGTGCAGGAAGGAGCCTTCATTAACTTTGGCATATTGAACGCCGGAAAAATCTTTGGTCATTTTGCTCAAACCGGAAAAGAGTAAATAAACGACCAAAACGATGATCAGGAAAGAGGTGAGGCAACCTAAAGCAAACCATTTGGATTTCATAATATTCTCCTATTTTATACCTAATTCTTTTATTTTTCTGGAAAGATTACTCACTTGTAAATCCAGAGCAGCCGCTGTATTTGATATATTATTGTCGTACATTTTCAGTTGGGTGGAAAGGTATTTTATTTCAAATTCCCTTTTCTTATCTTTAAATGGAACGGTTTCATTCCAGAAATTGGCAGACGTTTTTACCTGTCCCAAAAATTCCAGATCGAGCGGTTCGATTACGGTTTGGGGAACCATGATATAGATGCGTTCGATATAGTTTTTTAATTCTCTTACATTTCCCCGGTATTGCCAGGATTGCATCAGTTTTATGGCTTCCGGCTGAAATATTTTAGGAGGTAATTTCAATTCTGCTGCAAAATAGGCAGCGTAATGTTTGATCAGAAGCGGGATGTCATCGGGATGAGTTCGCAAAGGCGGTGTGGTGATGGGGATCACATTCAAGCGATAATAAAGGTCTTCCCGGAAAGCGCCGGATTCCACCAACTTTTCCAGATTTTTGTGCGTTGCGGCGATTATCCTGACATCGATTTTCTGTGTTTTATTGCTGCCGACCCGCTCGAATTCACCTTCCTGGATCACACGCAGAATTTTGGCTTGAGCATTCAGATTCATATCGCCGATCTCATCGAGAAACAAAGTACCGCCATCGGCTTGCTCGATCTTGCCGTCTTTACTTTTTATCGCACCGGTGAAAGCGCCTTTTTCAAAACCGAAAAGCTCGCTTTCCACCAATTCAGTAGGAATGGCGGCAGAATTGAATTTGACGAAAGGCTGGTCAGCCCGGCGGCTTTGATGATGAACGGCATACGCCACCAGTTCTTTACCGGTGCCGCTTTCGCCGCGAATAAGCACTTTGGAATCACTGGGCGCTACCCGCTCGATCAGCGAGAGCATTTCCCGAATCGGTTCACTGTTGCCGATAATCTGATATTGATTTTTTACACCGTCCTTCAGCCGGTCGTAATCACGTTTGATGTTTTTGAATTCCAAAGCTTTTTGGATGATTATTCTGATCTTGGGCAGGCTGAGCGGTTTCTCCAGGAAATCGTAAGCGCCCAAACGCATGGCTTGTACCGCTTCTTTAATGCCGCTGTGCCCGGAAATCATGATGACGACGATTTCGGAATTCATTTCCCTGATCTGCTGCAAAACTTCGATTCCGTTTGCTCCATCCAGCCGCACATCCAGAAGCACGATATCGGGAGAAAAAGAAGCTGCCAGTTCCAAGCCCTTACGGCTGGTAACGGCGTATTGGCAACTGTAATTCTCATCTTCCAGAATATTCTTCAGAGACAGGCAGATGTTCGTTTCATCATCGATAATCAAAATCTTCATAGCATCCTCATCTATTTTTTCAGGTCGAGTAGGATTGTGAATTTTGTTCCGACCTGAAGTTCGCTTTCCACAAAAATATCGGCTTCATTTAAATCAATAAGTTTTTTTACCAAAGCCAAGCCGAGTCCGGTACCCTTCTTTTTCTGAGTAAAATACGGATCGAAGATTTTCTCCAAATTTTCCCGGGCGATGCCTTTACCGTTATCGGCAATACAGATGAATAGTTTGTCTTCTTTTCGCTGAATGCTGATGGTGATTTCCGGTTTTTCTTCCATCGCATCGATGGCGTTTTGAATTATGTTAGTGATGATCTGGTAAAAATGAGTGCGGTCGAAATGAATGCTCTCATCCCGCTCACAGAGCAACTTTATATCATATTTGTGCTGATACGGGCAGAGAATTTCCCGCAAAGCCTGCTGCACAGAAAAATCGCTGAAATCCGGCTCGATGTTTTTGGCGAAACTGGAAAAAGAATAAGCCAGTTTTTGCAGATTAGCGATTTCCTGGTTGATGATTTGAATGGATTCGGGGAAGATTTGGCGAAATTTGTCCGGGTTTTCCTCAAATTTTTCTTCCAGCCGCTGAATGGAAAGCTGGATGGGAGTGAGGGGATTTTTGATCTCATGCGCCAGAATGCGGGAGAGTTCTTTCCAAATCTGGTCTTTTTCGGCTCGGATCAATTTCTTCTGAATATTCGCCAGTTCACCGGACATGCGGTTGAAAGAGATTTTGGTTTCTTTTATTTCTTTAAATCCTGTTTCCGTCAGTTTTACGCTGAAATCGCCGTTTCTGATTTTTGCCGTGGCGGATTGCAATTCCTTGAGCGGTTTCGTGATGATGTAAAATACTATGATAAAAGTGGTTACAGAGATAATCATCAGAATGAACAGGAAAGCCGTGGAGTAAATTTGTGCCTCGTGACGGATCATCTCGGAAGCGGCGCGGCTGGAATTGAATTTCTTCAGAAGCTCGCGTGCCTGTAAGCTGTCGGCATGAGATTGGAAGGCAAGTCCGGACATGGATTCGTCGAATTGTAGAAACTGGAATGCGGCGCTCGATTCTTTATGTTTATGAATAAAATACGCATTGATAAAAATGAGACTGCTCAGATACAGAATCAGGAAAAGTATGATAACGACGGCTCTTAAACCTATTTTCATAATTAGTTGGAACTGGTATCCTGTGGCTGGCAATCGACCTTAATTTTGGGTTGTTTGAACTTCCAAAGCATCATCATATCGTATTCTTTTTTAATGGATTGCAACCTGATTTTTTTCAGGTAAGAAGATAAAATAATGTATCCGCCTCGATATTTTTCTGCATTGTAAGTATATTCAAAATGGGAGATAAGTTCTATCAGATGAGCATAATCCGCTTCCAATAAACGTTCTCCCTGTTCTTCCAGATAAACGGTGTATTCATGATTCAACGGATCGAAGATAACAGCATGACGAAAAATCTTTTCTTCGATCTGCTGTTCGAAATCAAGAATTTGTACTTTGAAAAAAATGTCGATACGCTGCCCGGATTGGAAAAGCTCTTCAAAATCGTTGGAAAAAGCTTCGGTTAGTTCGGCAGAAATGAAAATTCTATTTCCCACATATGAGGCGAAAACATTTTCAAAACGGGCATTATTGCCTTCATAAGATGATAAAAGCAACATGCTGAGAGTGATAACTCCGGTTAATATCTTATTCGACAAAGTCTGAAACATCTTCCCTTCCTATAAAATAGTCTCTGACAGACTTATACTGCCAGAGACTATTAATTTGGTGGATTATATGTCAATAATTAAAATCCGAACCAGGGACCGATGCTGAAAGTGAGTCCATCGACCTTGGTATCGGGAGCGTTGAGCAATTTCACTGATTCGCCATTCCAATCGGCTTTCCAGCCATTTCCGGAATAACTGAGCATGTAACCGACTTCCGTACGCATCTGCAGCCAATCCAGAACACGCCAGATAAAGGTGAATCTGGGTTGGAATAATATGTAGTTGGAAGTAAGTTTCAATTTGGATTTATAATCGTACGAACCGTCGAACTGGGCACTGGGATTATTTTCAAAATCAAAATTGGAGATTTCACCGTTATTATCGTTCTGAGAAATGGTGAATTCATTGCTGCCCCAACCGATCATGCAACCTAAACCGCTAACGAATTTGCGGGAAATAGCAAAACGTTTATCCAGGGTAACACCGCCGTAACCGAAGCTGTATTTGGCTTTACGGCTGACCATAACGGTATCCATTATGCCATTTTTATAATGAGCCCATTCATGTTTGGAAGTTTCCGATCTGGAATAACCGGCTCCCATACCGCCCAGGAACCAGCCTTTGCCCACGTTACCCATACCGCCGCCGCCATTCATCAGGAATCCGTCTTCCGAGAATGTTTCATTTCCAAAGCCCATGTCGGAAAGCATATCGTTAAATTTTTCCATATCCGGCATGTACCAAATGGGCAGCCAACCGCCGGAACCATCGCCCACGGGCAATTTTTTCCTGGGTTTGCCTGTTTTGGTCATAACGACATCGGTTTGCGGTTTCTTTAGTGTATCCATCTCAATGGTTGTTTCGTAAATTTTACCCATACGGAAAAACTTCACATTTACCGCATCTCCGATGTTTTTGGAGCTGATCAAACTGACAAGATGACGCTCGAATTTTACTTCCTGTCCATCGAAAGACATAATTATGTCACCTTTCAAAATACCGCCTTTATCAGCGGGACCGTTACCGGTAACACCGGAAACATATACACCGTAATTATAATTGTAGTGCATTTCATAAATGTCTTCAAAATCCAAATCGGAAAGATAGACACCGAGTTTGGGTGTGTTATCGTTTTTTTTGTTCAGGGTGAAAGTGATGTCGTTATCACCTTCAGCGTTGTCCAGATCTTTCATCGCATCATCCAGTTCCTGACGAGCATCTTCCAAAGCTTCATTCAACTCGATCGTGACTTCATCCATGTTTGTGTTTTGAGCCCACAATCCGGAAATTCCCATGATCAGAATCATTAACATAACCTTCAAAAATTTATCCATAATAACCTCCTTTGCCGGTTTTTATTTGCACGTGGTGTGCCAACTGTTTTTCGCCGATCCTAACTGTACCGAAAATAAGAAATTATCAAATACAGCCGGATCGAAGCAGAATTTTATATTTTATATTTTTGATAAAAACCAAATGTCCAGGTTATCAAATTCATAGTTTTTTCGTCGATGGAAAAAAGTGATAAAATCCGGTTGATCTAGTGATCGATTATTAGTCATTTTTCTTTTTCAACCATACCACCTCAAAAGCAATCCTCAAATAGAATATCTGAGTTTGCTCAACAGAGTCTCCAATGCAGGTCGACCCATGACCGGAAACTCTTATTAAGTTATAGGCATTTATCATTAAAATACTCGATTGCTTTTTCAACCAGTTCATCCTTTCCTTTGCTAATTCCGTCAATAGTTGGTCTGACTTCGATGTCTGGGCATAATCCTACGTTCTGCATAGATGTTCCGTTTTTAAGTAGTACAATCATCTGGGAGAACATTAATTTAAGATTGCCAGGCAAACTAATAAACGAAACATTTCCATTAGCTCCTGCTGTATTACTACCGATCAAGACAGCATCACTGTTGACGCGAAGTGCATCGCTAATGGCTTCTGCATAACTTTGAGTTTCATTATTTACTAATACTACGATTTTATTTTTAAATTTTGGGAAAGCTTCCATTTTACTGAATGATGTTTTAAATACTACAAAATTGTTGTCCTCATTATCAGAAGTATAAGAAGTAATTGGAATTTTGTAACTTCCCCAATCAAATATCTCATTATGACAAAGTTGTTTTAGAAGAGTAAACATTTGGGGATAGGAAGGATACCCGCGAAGATCGAAAATCACATTTTGGAATTTCGCTAATTTTGTTTCCAATTCCTCTGTGTCAATATCTGAAAGAGTATAAAGTCTTACATATAGAATGTTATCAGTTATTTCTTTTATTGATCTCTCCAACTTCTTTTTATAACTTTCTGAAATTAAATATTCTCCATATTTGCCGACTACTGTTTTCCTCAAACCATCTTTTGATAAAAGAGTTAAAGAAAACGGAGAATTAATAGTTCCTAATAAGGATATCCACATTAAATCTCTAAAAAAAGTTTCATTTCTGGAAGCGCTGATTAATTTTCTATTCTTTTGAATTAAACATTTAATGCTTTTCCCGTTTATCTCGATTATTTCATCACCGATTTCAATTTTATGAAGAGATTGAAAATTTTCATCTGTTAATTCGGTAATTATCATTTTATTTTCGATATAGATAGCCGTAATTGGGATTTTTCGAATAGCTTCATTAGGTTTGTAAAACAAAAAAACATGTGAATCATTAAGAAAAGTACTCATCTCTTTAATCATCTCGATATAATTGTTTCTGTCAGTACATTGAATTGCTTTCGGTACAAAAAAACTATACACTTCATCCCAATTTTTATCCATGTGTTCCTTATGAGGGAAGAAGTATTTTATTACAGAATATAATTTGGTGACAGCCATAACTCTTTCTGCTTCACTTGGGAAAGAGTTTTCATTAAAATCTCTGTCCATTTTTATTTCTGTAGTGATATCAATGAATTCATCAGACTCAGAAAAATCATTGAACTCTTCAATTTGTTTTAGGGCTAACTTCAGAATCTTTTTATTATTACTTTCATCTATAATTAAATCTGCATATATTGGTTTTCTTGAATTACTAAAAACAGGTATGCTTTTAGAAAAGGATATTTTGCCATATTTAGTTTCAATAATCCCTGCAATTGATTCATATATATTTACGAATGTATTTTTGACTGCTATTATTCTACACTTATTATTGTTGCGTAGATCAAGAATATCGGAACTTAAGGGATCATATTGCCCAGTTATCATTATTATTGGAATGTTTACACTTTCAGGAATTGCAGATAACGAAGGCTTATTTTGGCACTTAAAAAAACTTTTGTAAAACGAAATTTCTTCTGGATTTTTTTCATTGGGAAAGCCTTCATATTCCATTTCTAAATCTGTTGTTCTTTTTAATGGTGCTGCACAAAAATATCTAAAAAATTTCAAATTACTAAAATCATCATAGATGTTTTTTTCTTTCTCTTCATTCAGATTTCTTAAATCTATTATTAAACCTTTCGCTTTTTGACGATTATCGATGGCTTTTTTCAGCAATTCATTTACATTCTCATTTGCCCAATCATTTATAGTTAGAATAATTACGGAATCAGAATTTAGTTTATAGGCATTATCGAATCCTAGCCCTGTTCCGCTTGTATCTGAAAACTCAACTCTTGCCAAAGGATCATCCAATCTTGATAATAAGTATTCATGAACAATGTCCATAAACTCATTGCCAGCGCTATTCTTTAATTTATCATAACAAACTGAAAAAGCTCCATTCCAATCAACTTTGTTAAGATGAATATATGGATTAAAGTATTTTATCTTACCCCATATTTTTCCCAATTCAGATAATTTATCAGAATTCACATCAACTCCTCAGCTAATGCTCTTAATGTTTTGCGTACGCCACGATTCTACTTGCTTTTCTACGAGCAGATTGATGTTATACACCATCATGATCAAATTACTTCAAAAGAAGCATTCGTTTTATGGATTCCTGGTTGCCTACTTTCAGCTTATAGAAATATATACCGGAACTTACAAGTTTACCAGAATCATCTTCTCCATTCCAAATGACAGTATGCTGACCGGCTGATACCTGATCGCTGACCAGTTGTTTTACTTTCTCTCCTTTGATGTTGTAAATTGTAAGTTCGTATGGTTCGTTTGGATCGATGCTAAAAGTTATTGTAGTAGAAGGATTAAAGGGATTGGGGAAATTGGAAAGACTAAATTTATTCGTGGGGATTTCCATCTCCTCTATTCCAATGGATTGATCAAAATAAAAAGCTCCCATATCTGCCATCGTTCCATCGGGATCGAGGGGAGAAGCCGGATCACCGGCATCGATACAGGGGGATAATTCGTCGAGATGATAATTCCCAGAGGCAGAATCTTCAAACAAGGGATCGTCATCTATATTCCCGTCCAGCCAATTCACAATTCCATATCCGTTCGTAATAATCCCTGCTTCTCCTTCCTCTACGTCGGAATAAGATATTGTGACCGCACTGTTATTGGAACCGGCTATATCGAAATGAATTTCTTCCGGGAGATTATTCCAAAAGATAGAATTCACAGATTGCAAGAAGTTGTTTGCGCCGCCATAAATATAGACCCCGCCGCCGTTTTCAGCCGCCACATTATTCGCGATTGTTACATTGGTTAAGCTGATATCCGACCAACATTCACAAGCTATCCCGGCACCGCTGGTACAGGTGTAATTATCTGCGATCAAAACATTTATCAGGATCGGCTGACTATGTTCATAAGTAAAAAGTCCTGCCCCATCAAATTCGGAATAATTATCGATAACTTCGACATTCCTGATGATCGGGCTGGAACGATTATCTAAAAAAATCCCTCCGCCACCTTCGATAGAATACCTGCCATTTTCAGTGAAATCAAAGTTCGGTATTCCATGTTGGCAATTATCTTTTACGATCAGGTTTTCCAATATAAACTGATTTTCGGATCGTAAATAAATCCCTGCTCCCTGAGAAGAATATCCATTTTGGATTGTAAAATTCTTTATAACATTTGTCGAGTCATGAACGATTTCCCAGCATTCATAGCCGATGACCGATCCGGTGCCGTTGCCGTCGATAATACAGTTTTCTTTGTCTGTTCCGATCAACTTGATACCATTGGTTTGGGTCCACCAGATGTTTTCGTAATAAATTCCTTCTGCCACTATCACCGAATCGCCTTCCGCAGCAATATTCAGACCTGCCTGTATGGTCGGCTGATCGTCAGGAATGTTTATGATTGTTGCCGACAGGTTAACTACAAAAATAAGACTGATAAAAGCCAGTAGATTTTTCATTACTCCTCCAGTTTAATGGTTGCAGACATGTCCCACAATAGCGGGTATAATTATGTCATGGACTATATGAAATTATTAGACATAGTTTTCAACATAGCTTTCAATTTTTTTAAAGCATACTCTAACGTAAGAGAGTTCATCATCAGTAATTATTTTGGCATGTGCATCAATTCTATACCTATTGATTGCAGTCATGAGTGTATCAAATTCATTTTTATCTCTACCAAAGGTAATTTCGAAAATATTCCAGTTGGTCACTATTAATTTACGTAAATCGTCAAAATAGATATTACATATATTAGGATTAAATAGTTTTTTAATATCATATGAAGCATATTTTTCTTCTCTTGGTGTCCCCATAATTTTTAGCACTATTTTCTGGCTATCAATTAAACCAAAATTCGAAAACAAAATTCTTCTTACAATCAATCTTAGATTTTTTTCAAGTTTATTTCTCCTTTCAGAAATTTCATTAAGTTTTTCTTCATCAGATAAAACTAATCTTTTATATGTATTCTTCATTTTAAGATAATTATTTAATGCCTCAATATTGAAGAAAAAAGCACCATTATTTTTATCTATTATCTTATATCCCAATAGATGATTTGTATATGACGAGTCAATGTCAGCAAATCCTTGAAAGTTATCATAATCCCCTATTGAAAGAAACTTCAGCATTTCATATTCATCTGGATAAAAATCTTTCAATACTGAAATAATCATTTCGAAATAATTACTATATTCTTCGTTAAACTTATTTTTTCCTTTGGTATACATAGTCTTATCAACTCTTATTGGCCTTTCAGATGTAATTGTTTTAGATATAATACTACATACGTTTCTAATTAAAAAGGGATGCCCGCCATAATCTTCAGTTAGTTTTGAATAAATCTCTTCATCAAACTTTAATCCCATAATACGACTTAATGTTCTAACC
>DAISYT010000012.1:0-16083 GCA_036825175.1 Candidatus Cloacimonadota bacterium | reverse complement strand
TTCCGGCGGACAGAAACAGCGTCTGGCAATTGCCCGCGCTTTGCTCAGCGATCCTAAAATATTGATTCTGGACGACGCACTTTCCGCGGTGGACACCAAGACGGAAAAAAGTATTTTGGATGATCTGGTAAAACTGCGCAAAAATAAAACGACCATCATCATTTCCCACCGAATTTCCTCGATTCAACATGCCGACAAGATCATCGTGCTGAACGACGGCAGGATTGTGGAAGAAGGGAATCATAAAAAGCTGCTTGCCATGGGCGGAATTTATGCCGATCTTTACGAAAAACAGCAGATCGAAGAGAAATTATCAAAATGAGTAAGTTAGATAAAGGCTTAATCGAAGATCAGATTCAGGGTAAAATTTACGACAAGGTATTGTTTAAACGGCTGATCAAATACTTGATTCCTTACAAAAAACAGGTAATCATCTCCTTCATTTTGCTTTTGTTGATTACCGGAACCAGCCTGATGAACCCGGTGATCACGCAACGGGCGGTGGACAGAGTTATTCTTTCCAATAACGATCTGATCCGTTTTGAAAAGGCAGATAAAGCAACAGAATTCATCGTAAATTATCCGAAAATAAAATTCTCCAGATACGAATTCGACGGTAAAACTTATCTCATTTTTCCTCATAAGAAAAGCAATTTCATTCCTAAAAAGATAACCGGTAATTTGCAGCAATCCGGTGATTTGCTGCTGAAAATTGCCATTCTGGATAAGACGCCGGAGGTGAAAAAACTTTTGGCGGGAACGGATTATCTGGCAATTTCCGATAGTGAAATTGCGATGACAAATGCCGCTCTTTCGGAGTTAAAACAATCCGGAACACTGAGTAGGGAAGATTTGAGTTTTTTACGAAAGAAAGATTTTCGGCAATTGACCGTCTATGGACTTCTTTTCTTTCTCGTGATTACTTTGCAGTTGGTATTTACTTATTTTCAAGTGTATTACATCAATGTGGCGGCGCAAAAAGCCATGTGTGATCTGCGTTGCGACCTCTTCCAAAAAGTGGAATCAATGCCGCTTTCCTTCTTCGATAAAAATCCGATCGGACGTTTGGTGACGCGCGTTACCAACGACATCGGTACTTTGAACGAAATGTTGGGCGACGGATTGATCCAGCTGATTCAGGAATCGCTGGTGCTGCTCGGTATAATGATTGCTATGCTGATTTACGATTGGAAACTGGCTCTGGCTTCTTTTGCGGTTTTGCCTTTGACAGCGCTGCTTTTTACGGTGTTCATCAATAAAAGCAGGAGACTTTATCGCATTGTGCGCCGTAAACTTGCCAACATCAATGCCACACTTTCGGAAGATATTTCCGGCTTCAAGATCATTCAGCTTTTCAATCAATACAAACGTAAAATTGCCGATTTCAAGATCATCAACGGCGAATATTACAGCGCTTCCATGAAGATGCTGAAGCTCTTTGCTTTATTCCGTCCGGCGATAACTTCCACCCGCTACATTGCCGTGGCTATTCTGCTGTGGTACGGCGGCGGGCAGATCATTCAGGACAAGATCACGCTGGGCGTGTTCATGGTTTTTCTCTGGTTTCTGGAAAGATTCTTCGAGCCGATCGATCATTTGAGCGAGAAATTCAATATTTTGCAGGCAGCCATGAGTGGTTCCGAGCGTATCTTCGATTTGATGGATAAGGAAGTGGAAGATTACCGACCGGAAAAAAGTACGGCATCCTCGTCCAAACTGAAAGGCGAAATCGAATTCAGAAATGTTTGGCTGCGTTACAACGAAAACGGCGATATTCTAAAGAACATTTCCTTCCAAGTAAAGGCGGGAGAAAAAGTGGCTTTGGTCGGGCATACCGGTGCCGGGAAGACTTCCATCATCAGTTTGCTGGCAGGACTGTATCCGTTCCAAAAAGGTGAAATTCTGATCGACGGCACAAGACTGCAGGATTACAGTTTGCAGGATTTACGTCGTAATATCGGCATCGTGCAGCAGGATGTGTTTTTGTTTTCCGGTACGATCCGCGATAACATTGTGTTGGGCAATCAAGCCGTTTCGCAGGAAGAAATGGAGCGTGTCGCCAGGTATGTGAATGTGCACGATTTTATCGAAAGCCAGCCGGGAAAATATCTGGAACCGGTGATGGAACGCGGTTCCACCTTCAGCGTGGGACAGCGACAGCTCATCGCTTTTGCCCGCGTTTTAGCTTACGATCCGGCAATTTTTGTGTTGGATGAAGCCACTTCCAATATCGATACGGAAACGGAAATCCTGATTCAGGATGCCCTGAAAAAGCTGATGGAAAATCGTACTTCCATTATTATTGCCCACCGGCTTTCCACCATTCAGCATGTGGATCGCATCATCGTGATGCACAAAGGTGAGATTGTGGAAGAAGGCAATCACCAGGAATTGCTGGCGAAAGAAGGTTTGTACTACGATCTGTATCGCTTGCAATATCAGTAGATAAAAAAAGCGGCTCCGAAAAATCGGAGCCGAAAAAAATACATTACCGATTATTTTATCAGCGACATCTTCTTTGTTTCATAATAAGAAGGCGTTTGTAGTCGGTAAAAATAGATGCCGGAAGTTTGAGTGGAAGCATTCCAGACGTATTCATAAGAACCGGCTGTAAATGATTTTTCCAGAATTTTTTGTCCGCGCAGATTAAAAATAGTCAACGTTCCTTTCTCACCGTTTTTGATGTCGAAAGCGATAGTAGTTTCAGGATTGAACGGATTGGGGTAATTAGTTTCGAGCGCAGTAATTTCAGGTAATTCATTGCCAATCGGCGGTTCTTCTTCTGTTTCAATCAATAAACTTACCGGACCGAAGATTTCATATTCACTACTATAACTAACGCTTTCCAGCCAGTAATAGTAAATTCTGCCTTCCTCTACCGGGAACCGATCCTGAAAATCGTATTCAGTGGGAATGCTGGTGGTTCCGCTACCTGCAATTAATTCGGTATTGAGCTGAAAATCCCAATCTTCGGCTAAAATGCCGCGATAAACGTTCCAACCCAGATTTTCACTTTCGGATTGAGTGATCCAATGCAGAGTGGGAATGTCATCTTCCATAACAGCAGAAAATGAGGAAAGAGTGACCGGCAAAGGATTATCCTCATCTCCCAAACAAAAATCCGAAACAATGGCGATGCCGCCAAAATCCGCTCTGTAAGGATCGGAAAGCGTGCCCGAACCGGTAGCTCCCGTCGGCGTACTGATCGTCACCCAGTTAGAGCCGTCGTGACAGCAATACGATTGAATATGATCGTTTTGTCGTACACTGGTAAAATTGGTGGTTTCCTGATCGGCAGTCCAGAAGAAAGAAAAGACAGCGTTTAAGGCGCCATCCACAAGCACATCCCAGGTGCGTGGCAGGCAGTAAACCGAGTTGGGATGAGCAGGCATGACGCTGTTTGTGACACGGGCAGAAACATAATTAAGAGTTGCTCCGTTGTTATCGATATTGAGTCCATTGAAATTTGTAAGATCGGGTCCGATCGGGAAAAAACCGGAAGAAATGTTCTCCAGCGTTAAATAACCGGTACCGTTGGTAGCGACATAAGAATCAGATTCTGTCGTGAGGGAAGCTCCATCCGATAAGGTGAGATTGTTATTCCCAATATTCATAATCGATTTAACAAAAAATGATACATCGATACGCGCGGTACCCGCGAGACTTTTATTGCCGCCGGAAATCTCTACCGTTTGATAATTCATTCCGGTTACAGACTGTCCGTCGATAGAGCTATCGTAAATTATAGTACTGGTCGGATCGAGATTTTTCGTAGCATAATTGGGAAAGGAATTAGTGCCGCCGATCTTCACGATTCCATCGGGACCAACCGTGAAAACTCCTGTGGAAGGAGTGGGGCATTCCAACCTGCCTGAACCCAAATCCAAGGTGGCATCATCGACTTCGACAGCGTTGGCAACGAAAGATGTTTTCCCGTCAAAAATGACGGAGGTTTTGTTATTTACGGTGATTTTGGGAACCATATTCGTATTGGGAAACGGCGTGGAATTCGTAATGTATTGAGTAACATAGCCGCTATTACCGCCATCGAAAATGAGTTCTCCGTTTGATCCTGTATTGATGATCGAACTACTGAATTCTGTATTACCGCCGATTTTGAGAGTACCGGCACTCTGCTGATTTGTACTTCCCGAGGAGAATGTACAACCTCCTTCAAAATTGGCTACGCCACCGGTTTGACTGAATGTTCCATTGTTGGTAAACGTATCGTAAACATTGAGCGTACCGTTTTGAACATTAAAAGTTCCATTGTTTGTAGTTGCTTCCAAATAAGCGTTACCGCCATTCACATTGAGCGTTCCGGTGGTGCTGAAACTCTGAATGGAAAAGTATCCGCCATTCACATCGATCTGGCTATCCGAACCACCGGTATATATTGGTGTACTACTATTGGCATATAGATTGGCATTGTCATCCATGGTGAGTATGCCATTGCCATATATATCGAAATCATATCGGAAACTTGCATTTCCGCTCAGATTTACAGTTGAACCGGATTGGAAGGTTCCACCTCCGGTCGATACGAAACTACCCCCGCTTTGATTAAATTCCGCTCCGGAGCCCAGGGCAAAATCATCGCAGGCTATTCCACCTCCATTTTCAGCAATAGAACCGTTATCATTTAAATGAGTACACGAAAGATTTCCTGAATTAAGATTAGTTGTGGAATTGGAAGCACCATTAAATTGGGTACATGAAATCTCTCCATTGTGATTTACATCGGTTTGGGCTGCATCATTGGCTTGATACGTACCACATGAAAGAGTGCTGGTACCGGCAGCAGTGCCATCACTCACAGTTACATTTCCATTATTCTCCAATGTACCGCCGACATTGGCATTTCCGTTAAAAAGTTCCAGACTTCCGGTCGAGCCGCAGGTAAAATTATTTTGAACATTGAGGGAATAATTGTTTTCTACAGACAGACTCCCATGATTGGAAAGACTATTGCAAGGCGCATCTCCCGATGAAACAACCGGAGCCCGTGCATAAGAAGATGAGTTTGGAATAACCGCGTCCATGGTTTGATCCGGTACGCCATTATCCCAGTTTCCGGACTCGTGCCAATCGTTGCTTACATTGCCCGTCCAGGTGGTGGTAGTGCCGGACAGACTACTAACTAAATAAAATGAAACGACTAAAAAAACAACAGCTACTTTTTTCATTCGATCCTCCTTTTATTTAAATTATGTTTTTTGTAAATGGTTATATTTCATAATCTTGTATTTATTTCATGCTGGTAATTATTAATAATTTTGTGTTTGATGCTTTCCAGCGGGTAATCTTCTCCGATGACGACATAATCGAAAGCAATTCCATCCAATAAGGCGGCAAAAATTAGCACTTCGATACAAATTTCCGATTCGCTGATCTGAGTAAAAAGTGCGGTAAATATCTTGGATAAAAGCGGTGAGAAAACGGTTTCAAAATACTCTTTGAATTTTACCATTCCCCGCGAAACCGTAGGATGTGAGACGATACTTTGATACAATTTCCAAAAAGCCAGATTCTTTTTAAGGGACGTGATAAAATTATTCAATAAGGATTCCAATTGATCGATAGCAGGAAGGTTTTCGGGAACATTATCCGCAATTTCATCGAAGTAGGGGAAGCCGCATGTGATAATGGATTCCAGCAGATCGTCTTTACTGGAAAAATAATTATAAACAAGTCCTTTGGAAATGCCGGCTTTACGGGCTATTTTTTCGATGGTTGTTTCTCTGAAGCCATTTTCAGCGAACAAGATAGTTGCTTCGTTTATGATGAGTTCACGCGACTTTTTTCTCATTTCAGCAAAAGACGATTCGGTGCGCGGATTCATAAATTCTCTCCTTATTTTTACTCAGTGACTAAGTATTCAGTCAGTTAATCGAGTCAAGCTTTTTCTCGTGCCTGAAAGATTTTTATTTCTTACTTCTTGACGAAATAACTGCCTGAAATTTGTTCACTTCCCGTAAGTGGGTGATTAGCTCAGCTGGTTAGAGTGCTACGTTGACATCGTAGAGGTCACAGGTTCGAGTCCCGTATCACCCACCATTTTTTTGTAATTACAACCTGAAAATTATACTCTACTGCACCAAAAATATTTCTAATCATTTCGCGGAAGCCGGGAATTCGATGATAAATTTTACTCCCTGACCGTTTTCAATTCTGATTTTACCAAAAATGTCTTCCACCAACATATGGATAAGTTTTAAGCCAAAAGTATTACTGTTTTCCAAAGAAACATTATCCGGTAATCCGCAACCGTTATCGGCATAAGTTAAAATGGCGGTTTTTTCTTTCTGCATGAAAGTGACGGTGATCAGCGGATTTTCACAAGCGGAAAAAGCATATTTAATGGAATTAGTAATGCATTCATTCATGATGATTCCCAAAGAAGATAGTAGCTGCGAAGGCAGAAGACAATCGTCGATTCGAAGATCGATTTTCACCGGGATTTCGGTTTTAAACTGACCGATAATTTCATTTATGAGAGGCTGTAAAAAATCTTTTATATTTAGTTCCCGATAAGTATCCGAACGATAAAGTTTATTATAAAGTACTGCCATACTTTGCACGCGGCTGGCGGCATCCATCAATATTCTTTTGCAATTCTCGTTCGTCTGGGAATTACCTTCTAAGGAAAGCATACTTTTTACGATGGTCATGTTGTTTTTAATTCGATGATGAGTTTCCTTGAGTAATATTTCTTTTTCTTTTAGCAGAGTTTTGATTTTATCTTCTGCCATTTTCCTTTCCGTAATGTCCCGAGCGATGCTCAAAATGGCTTTTTGTCCCAGATAATCTACCAGGCTTGAACTGACTTCTACCGGAATTATGTTACCACTTTTGGTTTTGTGCGTAGTTTCAAATACCTGCAATTTGTCTTCCGGAATGGTTTTAATCAGATTCGTGATAACATCTTTATTCAAGGATGTATCAATTTCTTCCAGACCGATTCGGAAAATTTCTTCTTGGGAATAGCCCAGAATTTCGCAGGTCGCTTTGTTTACATCGATTACTTTTCCCTCGAAATTTATCACCCAAACGGTGTCGTGCATGCTGTCGATCAATTCCTTGTATTGTCTCTCGGTTTCCTGCTTTTTCAATTGTAATATTTCCAGAGAATCGAGCATATCGTTCATGTTCTGTGCC
The DNA here is from genome assembly GCA_036825175.1 of Candidatus Cloacimonadota bacterium. Lineage (GTDB taxonomy): Bacteria > Cloacimonadota > Cloacimonadia > Cloacimonadales > TCS61 > B137-G9. The sequence continues at coordinate 8,925 of DAISYT010000012.1, read as the reverse complement.
AGAACCGAAATCTCGTCGTTGCCGCGGGCATCCAAACGTGAAGAAGACAGACCTTCTTTACCGATTTGCCGAATGCTGGAAGTAAGAGACGATAAACGGGAAAGCACTAATTTATCGAGAATAAATATCAGCAGCACACAGAAAAAGGCGGTAATGATGATAAGTGAATAGAAAAGGAACCTCAGGCTGGATTGTGCCTGTAAGAAAATTCCGCGTTCCACATCGATTTTTATCAGTAGAGTCGGGACGCCGAAGACATCGTTGAGATAAGTGTAACCGGATGCAACGGAAGAATTTTGAGCTTTAATGAAAACTTCTTTGGCTGAAGACAGTTTCTCTTTTGCCAGTAAAACATCGTCCGGCAGATCGGTGTCGGTAAACGGATAAAGCGAAACCCGAAGTTTGGTTCGCTGCGACAATTGTGCGATCAAATCTTCATCCAGCCATTTTCCCATTACCAGAAAACCGCGGGGAGGTTTGTCTTTCTGGGTGGGAAAAATATGCTGCAAAGAAAATATGATATTGCCCTGAGGAGTGGAAAGAATTCCGGCGGTTTTTGCTTTTGTCTGTTCAGAACTAGCCAGAATTATCTGCTCTACAAAATCTGAAGAAAGCGGAATTTTCTGTTTGGTTTTTGCGTCTATTACCATGCCGAAAACCAGTTGCTTCGCATCGTCGATATAAAGAACAAAATCGATTTCCAGATTGACGAAGGTATCGATCGTAAGATTGGAAGAAATATATTCTTTATTTCTATCCTGAATAAATTTATAAGTATCATCCCAGGGCGCCCAATCACCTACCACAGCATCGCTCACATTGACCTCATAATCGATGGCAGAAAGAAAAACTTCGATTTCCCGTTTGATCCCAATCTCTTCTGATGCCACAGCATTTTGATACAACATACGCCAGGAAAAATATGAAAGCAATGCCATTAATAGCAAGCAGGATAAACAAATAATTATAAGTATTTTAGCTCGTAAACTCATGGATTTTTTCCTCTTCAGTTTTGAAATGAAATTCGCTGAGGTTGAAAAGTCATTAATCTATCCTCCCGGATAATTTTACCTTATCGTTTACACAAACACTTTTAAATGCCCTCTCCTTCTCTGAGTTAGAAAAAATAAAACATAAAAATGAGGCAAGTTTTTTTATGCAATGATACCAATTGCTTGCGATGAAAACTTACTGTAAAATCTCGGGTGAACTGCCTAAAAAAATCTTTACGGGAAAATCCTGCTTTCCAAAGTGGCAACCAGACATTTATCAACTCTTTATCCGGTTGATAAATAAAAATTTACGGGAGTGGAACATGGATACTAAAACAGAAGGAAAAGTTATCATCATCGGCTCCGGTAATTGGGGAACGACGCTCGCTCTCCTCTTTGCCGCCAGACGGAAATTATATCTCTGGACTATCGATCAGGAGGAAGCAGACGCCATAAATCTGAAACATGAATCTCAGTTTTTACCGGGAATCAAATTATCAGAGAATATCGTCGTGGAAAAAAAATTCAGTCGAACGATCGAACCGCACGACATCGTGATCACAGCGATTCCTTCCAGCAGCATCGATGATCTGATGGATGAATTTATCGAACAAAACGTTATGCAATGTATAGTTTTGAACGCTTCCAAAGGGGTGGAATACTCCAGTCTGAGAACGGTGGGACAGATCATTAGCGATAAGCTTCCCAGAATTAAATATGCTAACCTTTCCGGACCTACTATCGCTCGTGAACTGGCTCAGGGCATTCCGGCAAAAGCTGTTTTGGCTTCCCGCGATATTGCCGTGCTTTTTCAACTGCAAGGCGCTCTGGAAAACGATCTGCTCAAATTTGAATTCAGCCGGGATGTGCAAGGCGTGGAACTGGCTGCTGCCATGAAAGGATTGATCGCCATCGCCGTGGGAATTGCCGATGGTTTGGGTTTTAAAACCAATATTTTCGGATTGATCATGACGTACGGCGTGCGGGAATTTGTTACGGTTATGAAGTTTCTGGGCGTGTATCACAAAACCGCTTACAGCATCGCCGGTATGGGCGATCTGATCACTACCTGCATTTCGGAAAACAGCCGTAATCGCAAATTCGGCAGACTGCTCGCACAAGGTTATAAACGGGACGAAGCTTTGCAGGAAGTCGGCATGGTGGTGGAAGGTGTTTCGATGGCAAAAACGATCACCAAACTGGCAAAATTCAATCTTTCCATTCCGCTCATTACCTGTGTTACTCACATTATTTTCGAGGAAGTTACAGATATCCGCAAAGAGCTGGTGGATACGCTTAATTCCATTACGGACTAAAAAAACAGCGGGAGAAAAAATGGAACATGAAACACTGTTGTTGATCAAACCGGATGCCACCGCCAGAAACCTGGTAGGCGAAATTCTGCAAATGGCAGAAAAAAATGGTTTCATCATCGATCATATAAAAACACTTTTTATGACAGACGATCTGGCAGCGGAGTTTTATCAGGAGCATGCTGGGAAAGAATTTTACCATCGTTTGATCAATTATATGAAATCGGGAAAAATCGTGGCAGTGGTATTGCATCGTAACAACGCGGTGGAAAAACTGCGGGAGTTGGTCGGCGATACCGATTTCCAAAAAGCCCGTCTCGGCACGATCCGTAAACTTTATGCCGAAACGATTACCCGCAATTCCGTTCATGCTTCCGACAGCATCGAACATGCAGCACGGGAGATCGGGTTGATCTTCCCGGAAATAAAACAAGCAAAAAAAATAAATTCGGAGAAACTATGAAAGTTTTAGTCATCAATTGTGGCAGTTCTTCTGTAAAATATCAGTTACTGGATCCAAAAACGGAACTCGTTCTGGCAGAAGGAATCGCCGAAAGAATCGGAGAAGACATATCTCTTTTCACTTACAAAACAGAATCTTATGCCAAGAAAAAGTATAAGATGCTGATCGAAAATCATGAAAAAGCTGTGCAGTTGATCGTCGATCATCTGATAGATAAGAGTCACGGCGTGATCGAATCGATCGAGGAAATCGATGCTGTCGGTCATCGTTTGGTGCATGCCGGAGAATATTATTCCGGTTCCGTAGCCATTTCCGACGATGTGATTCATGTGATGGAAGAGTGCAGCAGTTTGGCTCCATTGCATAATCCGGCAAATCTGAAAGGTGTTCTCGCCCTGAAAAATTTACTTCCGGATACACCTCAATGCGGCGTGTTCGATACGGCTTTTCATCAGACGATGCCTTCCAAAGCGTATCTGTATGCGCTTCCCCTGGAATTTTATACAAAATATAAAATCCGTCGTTACGGCTTCCACGGCACTTCTCATCATTATGTGAGCCAACTGGCTGCCAAGTATCTGAATAAAGATATCAAAGATTTGAAAATCATCACGGCTCATATTGGGAACGGCGCTTCCATCACGGCTATCGATGGCGGTAAATCGGTCGATACTTCCATGGGTTTCACACCTTTGGAAGGCTTGATGATGGGCACCCGCTGTGGCGATCTCGATCCCCAAATTCCCATTTATATGCAGACGCAACTGGGATTGAGCGTGGATGAAGTGAATAAAATATTGAACAAAAAAAGCGGAATGCTGGGACTTTCCGCCATCAGTAACGATATGCGCGAAATCGAAGAAGAAATCCTGGAAAAAGAATCTCAGAGCGCCATTCAGGCTACCGAAGTTTATGCTTACCGCATCAAAAAATATATTGGAGCTTACACTGCCGTTATGAACGGACTCGATGTCTTGGTTTTCACCGGCGGCGTGGGTGAAAATATGCCACTTCTGCGCAAAATGGTTTGTGACGATATGAATTATCTCGGCATCGTTTTGAATGATCAAGAGAACGATCAGTTCAAAGGCGGTATCCTGGATTTGACCGCGGCGAATTCCCAAGTAAAGATTCTCAAGATTCCTACCAACGAGGAATTGATGATCGCCAAAGAGACGCAAAGAATAGTTAATACAAAATAAAATCTAAAAAACGCAGGTTATCCTGCGTTTTTTTTGTTTAGAAAGGAGGAGTATGATTTCGAGGTATTTGGCAGTTTTTGCTTATGCTGTTTTGGTTATTTACGTCGGCATAAAAGGCAGTAAAAAGACGAAATCTTTTCATGATTTTGCTTTGGGCGGTGGTAAGGTCGGTCCGTGGATGACGGCGTTCAGTTACGGAACCGCTTATTTTTCCGCAGTTATTTTCATTGGTTTTGCCGGTAAGATCGGTTGGGGATTCGGGCTTTCCGGTTTATGGATCGCTTTGGGAAATGCCGTGATCGGTGTTTTGGGTGTGTGGCTTTTATTGGGAAACAAAGTTAAGCAGGAAGCGATTCGTTACGACATTCACACCATGCCGGAATTGCTGGAAGCAAGATTTCAAAGTCCGTTCCTGAAATTATTTACTTCCATTGCCATCTTCGTCTTTTTCATTCCATATACGGCAGCGGTTTTCATGGGATTGAGTTACCTCTTTGAAATAACCTTCCACATGCCTTATGCGTACGTGCTGCTTTTTATGGGAATTTTCACCGGGATTTATCTGGTGCTGGGCGGTTACAAATCCATGGCGATGATCGACGTGATCTTCGGCGGGGTAATGATTATTGGAGTGGTTGTTCTTGTAACTTACGGCATTCGTCAGGGTGGCGGAATGACCGATATCATAACAACTTTGCACAACATCAATCCCAAGCTGATTTCTCCCGTGGGACCTCCCGGATTTATTCCACTGATTTCTTTGGTGATTTTAACCGGAGTTGCGCCTTTTGCCATGCCTCAGCTTTTACAGAAATTTTATGCCATCAAAGATGAAAGATCGGTGAAAATCGGAACGGTTGTATCGACTTTCTTTGCTGTTTTAGTGGCAGGAAGTGCTTATTTTATGGGAGCATTGACCAGAATTTTTCTGAGTCCGGAAACTACTCCGATGGCTTTCAGTAACGGAAAACCGATTTTCGATGCTTTGATGCCGGTGATGCTGGTTACCATTATTCCGGAAGCTTTAACCGTCGTCATCCTGCTTCTGATCCTGGCTGCTTCCATGTCCACTTTGGCATCGTTGGTGCTCATTTCCAGTACCTCGGTGACCAAAGATTTGTACAAAGGATTCATCAATCGCAAAGCCGAAGATAAAACTTTGCACAATCTGGTGCGTATTTCCAGCGCGTTCTTCATCGTTCTTTCCATTATTCTGGCTTTCCTCAAACCGGCTGTAATCGTTACCATTTTGTCCGTCTCCTGGGGAGCGACTGCTTCCGTCTTTTTAGGACCGTTCATTTGGGGACTTTTCAATAAAAAAGTTACCAAGTTAGGTGCTATTGCCGGGTCGGTGGGTGGACTGACAATTTGCCTGATACTCTTTTTCGTGTGGGGATCTGCCATGGTGCCGCAGGCTGCCAGCGTGGGAATGATCGCATCGCTGCTGCTTACGCCGTTATTTGGTTTTTTCGGAAAGAAGAATTAGCAGAAAAACATTTAATAAATAATATTCTGACCTCCAAGTCCCAGCTTGGAGGTTTTTCTTTGTTTCCTTTAAAAGGGCTTCTTTCAGAGGAATCTTCTTGCTTAACACTTTCAAGGTATTTAATAAATCTCATCAACTCTGAAAGTCTTACGTGAAAGAACAATCCTCTGGATCAACCTTGACAAGCATTCGCCATGCTTCGGTTGCACAGGCATGGCGAAAATAAGGAATTCTCTTTTATTTAATTGAAGAGAGCTTTTCTGAGTTACGATTGCTTGCTAACCATTGCGAAGGTCTCACTATTCTCGACCATTGACACCATTCAATCTATCCATCACATTTTCAATCTATAGCAAAACCAAGATATTTATTTGAATTTCCTTTTCGTTATGAAAATTGACATCAACATATTTGCTCAAAATAAAAAGCCCTGAAAGGGCATTATGTGAATATCCGCACGTGCAACGTGCGGTTTTACCCGCTACTAACGGTCACAATACTGAAGGGAGTGAACAATGTTGCTCTGTGTTAGTTCAACCCATTCAGGGTTGTATTTATATTTCTAACGACGACCACACGTTACGCGTGTAGTTAATCAAATTGAATCCCGTTAGGATTCTTCCTGGGATTTCATATCTGAAATAACAACGCTTTGAAAACAATCTAAAATTAAGTACAATTTTACCAATTTCCCAAATATAATTCGAGACCTCCCTTCCTGTTGGACATCCTTAGGGCGTGCCATTATGATTATTACATTAGGAAGTTTTATTTATTCGTTAAGTTATTATCGGCATCGTTAGGAAGAATTTTAGTAATATTATAGCGTTCCAGTTTTTGAAGTGCTTCTTCGAAAGTATAGTGATGATTCCCCTTTTTATCAGGTAACAATTCTTCTAATAATTTCTTTGGTATTTGATTAGCATCGGCTACATAATATTGTTTACTTGGTTGTGGAAATTCCAGAATATGAATATTATTCTTTTCTGTAACACGAAAGATCGTGCGAATATAATTCAAAACATCGTTGTCGTTAAAATAAGCTAAAAACAATTTATATTTTCTAGATTCCACCGGATCGATTTTGATTTCTTTAATGCTTTTTATTCTTATTATGGGTAATTGTATCGGAATACGGCATTCTGAAAAATATTGCTGCATAGAAGAAAAGTCCTCCATTCTGCAACATGTAATAAATTTTTTGGCGAAGTTTATTATATTTTCTCTCAGTTTGGTTCCCGAAATACTTACATTATGATAGCCATTAATTTCATTATTATAAGCAATGATTTCCTTTTTAAGCCGATAGATTTTTTCCGTATAGAATCCGGTTTTATATTACGAACACATAGTTTTTTATAATCACAGCCTTTGTTGTAATACTCTATAAGTAATTCTTTATTCTTTGTGTTTATTACTTTTGATGGCAGCAACTGGATTTGTTTAATAATATCCAGATTTTCTTCGTCATCAGTAGAAGTCTTATATAATTTTTCGTCGAATTCCACAGAAGATGATAATAAATCTTTATTCCTTTTTCTAATATAATTATAACATTTATTGCGGGTTGTAATGTAAATCCATCCTTCAAGATTACGAACGATTTTCTCCCGATCATTTATAAAAAATTCTATCACAATACTTTGAGCAATATCTTTAGCATCTTCTTCATTTTTCAGAATTATTAATGCATAATAAAAAGCTAATTTTAGAATGTCATCGTATTTCTGTTCTTTTGTCATATCAATCTCCTGCTAACCTACTACTATACTATAAAATAAATATCTTTTCGTCCCCAAATTTAAGTTTTTTTGTCTTTAAAAAAACTAAAGGGTACATGTATAAATTAAAATATACATGTTTGAGTGATCATTTTTTTGTGTTTCATCCGGTCAACGAAATTTGTACTTGATGAAATAAAGATAAGAAATTAATTAAGAAATAATATTGAGGAAACAGGGAGGAATCATGAAGAAAATATTTGTTATACTTATCATCGCTTTTGTTGTTTTTGAATTATCAGCTATTTCTGAATTTGCTTGTATATACACTCAGATAAACACTTCTGCAAGAGGAGATGCTTTTGGTAATAGCAGCGGTGCAGCCGACATCTGGGACATCAGTCCTTTGGGTATTTGGAGCAATCCTGCCAAACTGGGCTACCACAAAGGATTGGCTTATGGATGCTCGGATACTCCCTGGTTTGAAGAATTGTTCCCCGATGTATACATCAAATCATATTATTTAAGCATTGGCTGGAAAGGTATCGGAGTGATGTTGCCAGCTCCCAGCGATCATAAAAAATGGGGTACGATGATGAATTATGGTGAACAAACTATAACCGATACTTTAGAAAATGAAATCGGCACATTCGAATCCTGGGATGCAGACACAAAATATGCAATCGGTATAAATATGATAGAATTCACTTCAAATTTCTTCCAACGAGATTTTTTAAGAAAAATCAATAACTTCGGAGAAATATCGCTCGGTTACAGTTATGATGATCTGTATAGCAAACTGTCTCCAATAGGAACAGGAACATACGAGGTAGATGAATATGGCGCAGCCGAATCATCGTTTTCATCTTACGGAATAATCGGACGGATCAGCCCTCTTAATGAAACTAATGCTTTGGGCGGATTTTGTACTTTGGCTATTATCGGTGGGATTAATTATATCAATCCCAGTAAAGATAAGATCAAGTATAAGAATGAAAACCGGGCTGATTATTTACCCTGGGGAACGCATTCGGCAATCGCCGGCAAAATAGCCGTTACCAAACAACTGATTCCGGATATTCAAATTCCTGTTTTTGGAGACTTGTTTAAAAATCTCTTTTCATTTTATTATAGTTACGACGATGCACAATACGGTAAAGATTCCGCAGACAATCCCGGTTATTGGGGAAAAGGCTACGAATTCACTCTGTTAGATATATATTCTGTGAGAAAGGGGCATTATAACGATACTGCCGGTCAGGTGAAAGGAGATACTTCCGGTTGGGGAATTAATCTGAATTATAAAGATATTTTACAATTCCAATATAATTATGCGGAATTTCCCGGTGGTGAATTGCAATATAAGCAAGATATGGAAGATTATGCTTTCAAAGTAGATTTCTTCAAATTGTTTGGTAAAAAATAAGTATAAGATCAAACTTTACGGTATCCAAATTCCAGTTTGGAAGTTTATCTTTATTTCCAAGCTGGTGGCTTGAGAAACAAGAGGATGAAGTACTTTCAGGATTAAGATTCTGAATTTCTTTCCAACCATGACATTGCAAATTGTGAGTTTCTTTGAAAGAAGCGATGGCAAGGTTTCTCTCTTTGTGTACTTTGTGACATTGTGTCTTTGTGGCTATATCTTCAATCCTTCCGCATTTTCCAGCACAAATTCCACTTCTACCACAGCCAGCGGCAGATCGTGCCCGATGAATTGTAATTTGGCAAAATCTTTTTCGGTGGTC
>DAISYT010000011.1:14604-16092 GCA_036825175.1 Candidatus Cloacimonadota bacterium | reverse complement strand
CTTCCACCAGTTTGTCCCCATCCTCTGCGGTTCTTCTCTCAAGAATACCGGAGTGCAATTACTACTGGATGCCATTACTGAATTTCTGCCTTCTCCACTGGATGTCCCCCACCCCATCGGAATTAATCAGAAAACCGGTAAGGAAGTGGAAGTCCTTCCGCAAGTCGATTCTCCTTTTTCCGCTTATGTTTTCAAAATTCAGATCGATAAATACGTCGGCAAACTGATCTATATCCGGGTTTATTCGGGCAAGATCAAGCGCAGCGCTACTGTGGAAAATCAACGCAATTTGAAGAAGGAACGAATCTCACGCATTTTGCAAATTCATTCCAACAAGAAAAAAGATATTCAGGAACTGCATGCCGGCGACATCGCTGCCCTGGTCGGTCCAAAAGATATCCGTACCGGCGATACGCTTTCCGACATCGATTACAACCTGTTGCTGGCAGAATTGAGTTTTCCCGATTCCGTGATCGCCGTTGCGATAGAACCGAAAACCAAAGCCGACAAAGACCTGATGGAAGAAAGTCTGATCAAGCTTACCGAAGAAGACCCGACCTTCCGTTTTTACCAGCACAAAGAGACCGGGCAAACGCTCATTTCTGGAATGGGCGAATTGCATCTGGAAATCATTATAGACCGCTTAAAAAGGGAATTCGGTGTGCAGGCAAATGTAGGAAATCCGCAAGTAACCTACAAAGAAACGATCGAGCAGGAAGTGGTTATGGAAGGAGAATTCATTCGGGATATGAACGGCAAAGGGCAATATGCCGTGGTTCAGTTACGTGTGAGTCCCGTCCGAAGTGAAGAGCTACCTGCCGGTCAAAAAAATATTTTCTTCAATCGCATCACTCCGGATATCATTCCGGAAGTTTATTGGAATGCCATCGAAAAAAGCGCTCTCAGCTCTTGCGAAGATGGTCCTTTGATGAGCAGTCCAGTGGAACTGGTTAAGATCGAGTTGATCGGTGGAAAGTTCAATGAAGTGGATTCCAGCGAAACGGCTTTCAGCATCGCCACTTCCATCGCTATCAACAATGCCTTCCGCCAATCACGTGATTCGGCTCGGATTATGGAACCGATTATGCTGGTAAATGTTATCACTCCACCCGAATTTGTGGGTGACATTATCGGTGATCTGAATGCCAAACGCGGCAGGATAGAACATATCAGGCAGCAAAACCAGAAGCAGGAAATCACTGCCACCGTTCCAATGAATGAACTGTTCGGCTATTCCACCAAGCTTCGTTCGCTTTCTCAGGGACGTGCCATTTATACCATGGAATATCAGAAGCATGAAAAAGTTCCCGCCAGCATCCAGGAGAAAATCCTGAAGCGGGTTAGAGGATATTGATCACAAATCAGAGGCAGGATTTATCCGGCATCTTTCAATTTTCCGATAAAGGTTTTGCATCATTACTCAGGTCATGGCAAGACTTTTTTTGAAGATATTGTCTCGAAGCAGCCAAAGGTTTTAAAGCCTTTGGC
>DAISYT010000011.1:0-14504 GCA_036825175.1 Candidatus Cloacimonadota bacterium | reverse complement strand
GAAAGCCCCGATTTCTCGAGGCTTAGATTATTTGGTGGGCCCAAGAGGAGTCGAACCTCTGACCATCCGGTTATGAGCCGGAAGCTCTACCAACTGAGCTATAGGCCCCAATGTTTAATTTATAATGATCTCGTTTCCATGCGTATGCAAAAACATTTTCCGCCAATTTCGTGTCAAGAGTTTCCTGACTGGAATCTACTTAACATTGAAATTGTCGATGAATTTCATGAGAACATTACTACGTGTGGGATGACGCAATTTTCGTAAGGCTTTATCTTCGATCTGACGAATGCGCTCACGAGTAACGCTGAAGATATTCCCTACTTCTTCCAGAGTACGATGATAACCGTCGTCTATACCGAAACGCAATCTGATAACCCGTTCTTCCCGCGGGGTAAGAGTGCGCAGGATTTCATCTACCTGTTTTTTTAACAAAGTTCGTTCTGCCGTTCTTTCAGGCGAAATCGTGCCTTTATCTTCGATGAAATCTCCCAACAGGCTATCTTCGTCTTCATGTCCGATCGGTTTATCCAGAGAAACCGGCTCTTTTGTAATCGCCATGATATTTTTAATCTTCTCTATCGGCAAATCCAGTTCGGCTGCAATTTCATCCGGATATGGTTCTCTGCCCAATTCCTGCAACAATTTACGGCTAGCGCGTTTCACTTTATTGATCGACTCGATCATGTGAACGGGAATGCGAATGGTTCTGGCTTGATCGGCAATGGCACGGGTGATAGCCTGACGAATCCACCAGGTGGCATAAGTACTGAATTTGAAGCCTTTGCGGTAATCGTATTTTTCCACAGCCCGCATCAATCCGGTATTGCCTTCCTGAATCAAATCGAGGAAATCCAATCCACGGTTGTTGTAACGTTTGGCAATACTCACCACCAAACGCACATTGGCTTCGATCATTTCATTTTTGGAACGCTCTTTCAGTTTTTCACCACGTTCCACTTCTGCCAGTAAATCCACCATTTCAATGGCGGTCATCTTGGTTTCCAGTTCCACGCGGCGGATTTTACGACGGGCATTTTTGATCTTTCTCAAAGTCTCGATAAACACATTCGGTTCGATGTTGGTTTCTTCATAAACGGATTTATAATCTTCTTCCGATTTATTGGCTTTTCTGCCGTAAGTACAGATCTCATCGATGCTGTATTTTCTGATTTTAGATAATTGTTTGATGGTTCTCTGGCTGTCTTTGATCCTGTCCACCAAGCTTCTGATACGGTAAACCATACGTTTGAGCAGTTTTTCATTATAACTCAACCGGTCGAAAATTTCGATGATTTTAGCTCTTTTTTTCTCGATGAATTCCTGATCGGCAAGATGTCCGATATCGTCGAATTCGCTGTTATCGATTTGTTCACCGATCTCTTCAAAAATGGCATCCGTATCTTTGATGACCTGTTCAAATTCGTTCATCAACGTAGCTTCCTGAGCTTTATCCATCCACGTCCCGTATTCGATTTTGAAGATTTGATCGAGTTTGACGCGTTTTTCGCGGTAACGGTGCAGGAAGTTTTCCATTTCGCGCAGTGTACTTCCACTCATAAAAATATACTTGTTTATGTACTTCTGACCGCTTTCGATTTTTTTGGCTATGCGGATTTCACCTTCTCTGTCCAACAAAGGAACTCGTCCCATCTCACCCAGATACATGCGTACCGGATCATCATAATAACGCTTGTTTTGGAATTTCTTGGTAGAAGTGTTTTTCTTTACCGATACTTTTGCCTTCGTCACTTTTTTCTGTGTTTCATCGATCAGTTCGATCCCTTCCACCACGATATCGTTGATGATGTCTTCGATTTTATCCAGAAAGATCGGATTGTTGGGCAGAATGTTATTGATCTGTTTAAAGGTAAGAAGATTATCATTTTTCCTGGCAAGATCGACAAGTTTCTTGATACATTCGTTATAACTAAGCATTCACTCTCCTTTTTAATAGAGGGTTTTTCTGACTATTTTTTTGTCCAAGCTCAGGATTTTCTTTTTCAGCTCATTTTTCTGGGAAAAAAGCTCCCGTTCCTCCGGATGTTCATGCATCCTGGCATTAATTTTTTTGAGCTCGAATTGGAATTTCCTCAACTTGAGATTCTTTAGTAATTCATCTATAGTTAAATGCGGAGCCGGGATCATCATCAATTCGGTGATCTGATTTTTGAGGATTTCATCTTCCGTCATATCCACCAGCCCTGAGATTTGCCCCATTTCCTCTATATGCTCCTGAATTATTTTAAAGATACTCTGGTAAGTATCTGAAAAAAAATAAGTCGAATCTATCTCCTGTGCAACTTTTTTATATATTAATTTATTATTTAAAATATAGCAGATGAAGTTTTTCTCATCTTCGTGTTTATTTAATTGCGGCGCCGCTGTCGGTTGCGGTTGATTTGTCTTTTTTTTGATCCGGAGATTGCTGCCGATGGCTCTGGCACTGATATCGAAAACCTCGGAAATATTCTTTATGAAAAGCTCGCGGGAAATTTCATCGTCCATTTCGTTCAGAGTCTCTATCAGAATATCCAGTTTCGCCCTTTGTTCCAGATTCAGGCTGGAGTCTTCCAATAAAAATCTGGGAAGGGTTTGCGCTTTCTGCATCAAATCTTCCAGTTTTTCGGAATCGTTTTCCTGCAAGAAGCTGTCCGGATCGGCTTCCGGCGGAAGCGAAATTATATAAGCTTTGTAACCTTGTTTGATAATAAGTGAAGCGGCACGCACCGCAGCTTTACGCCCGGCTTTATCACCGTCGTACAACATGTAAAAATTATTGGCATAACGACTTAACAAATTGATCTGCCCTTCCGTGAGCGAGGTGCCCAGAGAAGCGACAGCATTCGTGAAACCATGTTCGTAAAGGCGCAGAAAATCGGTGTAACCTTCGCAAATCAAGGCAGTATCTTTTTTCTGAATATCATATTTGGTGAGAAACAACCCGTAAAGCTCGTTCCCTTTGGTGTAAATCTCTGTTGTAGGCGAATTTACGTATTTCCCGCCTTCCTGATTACTGAACAATATCCGACCACCGAAAGCCACGATTTTTCCGGTATGATCGTGAATGGGAAACATCAACCTGTTTCGGAAAAGGTCGCTGCCATTCTGCGTGAATAATCCGGTGTGGGGTAGAATTTTATCATTGATACTGTTTTTGAGCAGATAGTTTTTCAATCCATTGGAGCTATCCACGGCATAACCGATCTGGAATTTCTGAATGGTGTCGTTGGAAATGCCGCGTTCCGAAAGATAACGTAGTGCGACATCGCCATGATTGAAGAGGTTTTGCACGAAAAAGTGACCACTCAGAGTATAAATGGAATAGATTAGATCGCGACGATTTTTCTTCTGAACATTCACCGGAGATTGTTGCAAAACGATACCGACCCGTTCAGCCAGTTTTTTAAGTGCTTCGAAGAACGAAATCCTCTCGTATTCTTGCACAAAATGGATTACATTCCCGCCTTTGCCGCAACCGAAACATTTGAAAATTTGCTTCTTTTCGCTCACGACAAACGAAGCTGTTTTTTCATCGTGGAACGGACAACGGGCTTTGTAATTAGTTCCCATTTTTTTGAGCGGGAAGTATTTTCCGATCACATCCACGATGTTGTTCTTTTCCAAAACTTCTTCGATCAGTCTTTGATCCATTTTTATTCTTTCTCCAGAACGACTACCGTCACTCCGTCGCCACCGGCTTCGGGTGGAGGTGAAAAGAAATCGACGACTTTATTTTTGCTGCGCAGGTATTGACGTACTTTCTTGCGAAGCGCACCTGTGCCTTTCCCGTGCACGATCCGCAATTTTCCCAGCCCGTTCATCATACCATTATCCAAAAAAGTATCGATTTTGGGAACGGCTTCGTCGAATGTATCACCCAGAATTTTTAATTCGAGTTTCACTTCGGCTTTGGGAACGGCAATCCTTTTTGTTTTGGGTTTTGCTACTTTTTTCTTTTTAATCTCGAACAGGTTTTGGCGGGAAGTTTGGAAGAAAATTCCACCCATATCCACTTTCACACTGTTATCGGATACTTCCACGATCTCGGCTTCGGTCTCCATATCTTCCAGCCAGACCGGTTGCCCGATCTGCGGATTTTCGATTCTGGCTCGCTCGAAATCCTGTAAAGAATCTTCCTGCTTTTTCAAATTATGATTGCGACTCGTTACTTCCTGCAGCGATTTTTCCAGCATTTCTTTACGATTTTTTCGATCGGATTTTTTGATCTCATCGATTTCCCGGTTCAATTCTTTTTGCAGGGAAGTGAGGAAATGACGCGCATCCTGCATGGATTTGCGTTTGATCTCCTTGCTGGTTTGTTCCAGTTCATCCGTCTTTTGTTGATGCTCTTCGATCTTTTGATTTAAAAGTGCTGTCTTCAACTGATATTGATAAAGCTGGCGGGAAAGTGCCTGTTTTTCTTCCGTCATTTTGGTGAGCAGATCGGTCATTTCCACATTCTGATTTCCAGCCAACTGACGGGCACGCCCGATCAATTCCTCATCCAAACCCAATCGGGCAGCCACTTCGATGGCAAAGCTGTTGCCGGGCAATCCCAATTTAAATTTATAGGTGGGAAGATGTTTTGCCGCATCGAATTGCATGGCTGCATTCATACAGTTTTCATTATTTTCGGCAAAGATTTTCAGAGCGGTGTAATGCGTGGTGATCACGCCCAGGCAATTCATCGCCGTAAGTTTTTCCAGGATGGATTGCGCCAGCGCCGAACCTTGCTCAGGATCGGTGGCAGCGCCGATCTCATCGATCAAAACGAGTGAATTTGCGTTGCCGTTTTTGATCATCGAATCGATGTTTTTGATGTGCGAAGAAAAAGTGCTGAGTGCATTTTCCAAAGATTGATTATCGCCGATATCGGCAAAAATATGCCCGAACATGCCGACTTTGCTATCGAAACGCGCTGGAATCGGCAAGCCGGAAAGTGCCATCAACGCCAACAGACCTATCGATTTGAGTGTAACCGTTTTCCCGCCGGTATTGGGTCCGGAAATGAGCAGAATTCTAAATTCTGTCCCCAATTCCAGATCGAAAGGTATCACCCTGTTAATCGAGCCCAAAGAATGGATGAGCAGCGGATGTCGCGCCTGGCGCAACGAAATAACCGGTTGTTCGCAAATTTGTGGTTTTTCTGCTGAAATGGCATTGGCAAAATCTGCCGCAGCAAAATGGAAATCCAAAGATTGTAGCAATTTGGTATTCTCACAAATTTCCTGTTTCTGCTCCCGTAATTGAGCGGTGTATTCGGAGAAAATTCGGAAAATTTCCTGCTTTTCCTCGTTCGATGCCAGCTCGATATCATTATTAATTCCCACCACTTCCTGCGGCTCGATATACACGGAATTTCTACTTCCCGACCTGCTGTGAACAATACCGGGAATGAAGGAAAGCGAATTTTCTTTGAGCGGGATCACGAATCTGCCATCTCGCTGAGTAACTATCTTATCATGCACAAAATTCTGAGCATCGTATTCGGTTAACTTTTGATTGAGCACACCGACTATATTTTGCCGCAATTTTCGCTTCTGCTGCCTGATCCGTCTCAATTGAGACGATGCATTGTCGTTAACCAAACCGTCTGCATCAAAAATTTCCGTGAACCGATTTTCCAGTTCCGGTAATTGTACGATTTTGGAGATCAGTTCACAAAAGAGAGGAGCATCCGATTGATTTTCGGCGGGACAGAAAATGCTGTTGGCAGCAACCAGATTGAAATAAAATTGCTGAAACTCTTCAAAATTGTAGGTTTGATGCTGCAGATTGAAGAGCAGTTGATCCACCTTTCCAATACGGGAAAAATTAAAGGAAATTCCGGATTTAAGTAGATTTTGAATTTCGGAGATCAGGTTCAGTTCAGATTCGATAACAGTTTTATTTTCAAGAGGTTGCAATGCCATTGCCATTTGTTTTCCCAAAGAGGAATGACACAAATCTGCCACCAGAATTTTGATTCTGTCATATTCGAGTTGAGTTAAGGAATTCATCACTGTCAGGATTTATCCTCGATCGTCTCATTAACTTTCTGATTGATGTTTTTGATCGCTTCTTCCACCGGAATTTTAATCTGTTTCACTTCCGGGAAATTCTTATCGACCACCAAAGTAAATTTTCGGATATATTGAACGGCTACGGAATCCTGAGTCATGATGCGCACCGTCTTTTTGGCGGGAGAAATATCAAAGACTATCAGAATGAGTGCAATGATCAGAACACCGTTCAACAGACCGAAAACCATGCCCAGCATTTTATCGAGACAACCGGCATTGAGCGTGGTAATGATCTGGCTGAGTATGAAGCTGATCAACTTGACCACGAGCGTGATGAAGATGATAATGAGGACATAAGCCAGTATTAAAGCCAGGATTTCGCTGATCCCGATTTTTTGGATCAGCATAATTTTCACCGGATTACCGATTTTAATGATCAGGATGATTATGACGATGAGTCCAAGCAATCCCAATACATTTTTGATAAAGCCTTTACGCAATCCATTGATCATAAAAATCACCAGAAAAACGGCAATGATAATATCCAGAATATTCATAATCACTTCCTCACTTTCTGCAATTTAGAAAAAATGGGGAGCTTTTATTCTCCCCACGTTTTTATATTTTTTTTTAAAATACTGCCGGTGATCGGTTAAGCCTGTAGCTTTGCTTTTACCAGCGAACTTAAAAGTCTGCCGTCTGCTCTGCTACCGATGCGTTCCTTCAATACTTTCATCACATTTCCCATATCTTTCATCGAGGAAGCCTGCAAGGCGGTGATAACCGCATCGACTTCTGAAGCTATTTCGGCTTCGGATAAAGGTTTGGGCAGAAAGCTTTTGATCACCTCGATTTCAAACTGCTCGTTTTCTGCAAGTTCATTTCGGTTTCCCTGTCTGTACAATTCAATAGCCTGTTCCCTGCTTTTCATTTGACTTTGCAGAACAGAAATCACATCTTCTTCCGTTAATGGTGCCTTCTGTTCGATCTCCTGATATTTCAAAGCAGCTTTCAGAGACCTGAGAACTCTCAGACGATCCTTGTCCTTGCTGCGGAGAGCATCTAAAAAAGCATCTTCGATTTTCTTCATCATCTCTGCTTAGAATGATTTACTGAAACGGTTCTGCTTTCTCTGCAATTTTATTGCTTTTCTGCGGGATTCTTTGGCTTTCCTGCGTCGTTCGACCGACGGTTTTTCGAAATAATTATTTTTCTTTATGTCGGAAAGCAATCCGGCTTTTTCGCAAGATTTCTTAAATTTTCTCAGGAGCACCTGAAAAGATTCGCCATCTTTTGCAATTACCTTTGGCACTAAAACTCACCCCCCTTTTTATACAATTGACTTACAAAAATTTGGAAGCCGATTTTATTGTCAAGCTTACAAAAGATGTATTTCTATAAAATCAATAAAAGATAGCTTAATACCTGTCAAAAGAGCAAATTGATAATTATTTTGGGAATAGCCTGTAAGAAATTTTTTATAAAAAAGCTTGTATAAAAATCCCGCCTTTTAGTTATTGCATCGAAAAAAATGTGTCATTAGTGAAAAAAATAATATTATCGACAAGATAGCTTGGAGGAGATCGATGTTAGAAGGAATGAGAAAGCATGCATCCTGGATAATTCTGATTATCGCAGCGCTGTTTATTTTATCAATGGCTATTGGTGGAATTTCCAGTATTTTTATGAAAAATCCCTATAAATACGTGGGAATTGTGGATGGTGTGAAGGTCACTTATCCCGAATATCAGGAATATTTGAAAAACACTTACGCAAATTATTCGCAGCAGAATCCGGACGTCGAATTCGACGATAAATTAACTCAACAATTGAACGATCAAACCTGGAATTCGCTGAAACAAAGAATTTTATATGACCGCGAAATTAAAAAACGTCATATTAAAGTGAAAGACAACGATGTGATCGAAAGTCTGCAGAATCCGCCGGATGATATTAAAAGTATAGAGCAACTGCAAACCGACGGTGTTTTCGACACGGAAAAATACAATAATCTGCTGTTCGAAAATCGCGATTTCGCTGCTTACATGGAAAGTCGCATACGCAGCTCGATGCCTTACGATAAGCTGTTTGAATCAGTGAAAGCCGAAGTGAAGCTCACGGATGAAGACGTAAAAGAACAATACATCAAAGATAACAATAAAGCCGATGCCGATATTATTTATTTTGAAACTAAACTCGCCGGCAAAACCGAAATTACCGATGAAGATATAAAAGCTTATTACGATGCTCATCTGGAAGATTACAAACGCGGTCCTGCCAGCAAATACAAATACATCCGCATCGAGTTGAAACCGAGTGAAGCCGACCGACAGGTTGCCAAAGCTAAAAGCGATTCCATCTATCAGGAAGCAATCCATGGTGCCGATTTTGCAGATTTAGCTCGTGAATTTTCTCAGGATTCCACGGCTCCGAATGGTGGTGAACTGGGTTACTTCGTAAAAGGTAAGATGGCTCCGGAATTTGAAGAGACAGCTTTTGCCATGAATGTTGGCGACATCGGTGAACCGGTGGAAACAGGTTACGGTTGGCATGTTATCAAGGTTACCGGTAAAAAAGTAGGTCCCGAAGGTCAGCCCATGGTAGAAGCCAGTCACATTCTGATCAAAAACACTCCTTCCGAAGAAACCAAGCAGAATCAGGAAATTATGGCTAACGATGTTTATGCAAAAGCCAGGAAAGTCGGTCTGCAAAAAGCCGGAGAAGAATTATCCTACGAAGTGGTGGAAACACGCGAATTCTATCAGGATGCAAAATATATCACCGGTTTGGGACAGGATGAAGGACAAGTAGCTTTTGCCTTCAAACATAAAATCGGTTCGCTTCTGGAACCGTTCTTGGTTCGAGGCGAAACATATGTCGTTGCCGAAGTTTCCTTCAAAGCCGGCGACCATTATCAGGACTTATCCGAAGTGGAAGCCCAGATCCGTCGTAAGGTAGATACGGAAAAGAAAATGGAAATGGTGAACGAGATCGCCGATAAATTTGTGGCGGAAAACACTCCCGATACTTACATGGCTGCTGCTCAAAAACAGGACATAAAGATCGTGAATGCCACTGATATTACAGCAGATAATGCTATCGCCGGTATTCGCATGGATTCAGCTTTGAATGAAGCTATCCTGGCAAAAGAAGACGGAGAATGTACCGGATTGGTAAAAGGTGAATTCGGTGCTTATATCGCTTTCGTAAAGAATCACATCAAACCGGATATGGACAAATTTGAAGCCGAAAAAGATGAACTCTTTAACACCACTCTGACTAAAAAACAGGACGAATACTTGAATAACTGGTACAGTGATTTGATGGATAACGCCCAGGTAACCGATAACAGGCATTTATTCTTCAATCAATAAAACCAGATAATTAACGAAAAAGCCCGGCATTTTTCCACCGGGCTTTTTTCTTTTTCTTACAAAATTATTTTTCCACTTTTAAAATATCGGCAATCGCCTTCTCAAAAGAAACCTTGGAAAGCGCTCCCACACTCATTTGCGGCTGACCTTCCTTCGGGATAAATAATATGGAGGGAATACTACGAATTCCAAATGCAGAAGCCAATTCCTGTTCCTGATCGGTATCAACTTTATAAATATCCACTTTCCCGGCATATTCCTTCGCTAACTCTTCCAGAATGGGGGTTACCATTTTGCAGGGACCGCACCAATCCGCATAAAAATCGATGATGGCAGGTCTTGAACCCAAAAAAGTCCAATCCGAATTCACCTCGTAATTATGAATTTTTTCTTTGAAAGTATCTTTTGTTAATTTTTCCATTTTTTTCTCCTCATCACTCTATTATATTTTCTTTTGATAAAGAAGATAATGCATTATTTCATATTGGCAAATATTGGTTGCAATTAATGTTATTTTTCCGATTTTCTAAAAAAACTTGTCAGAAAAAATGATCCAATAATATTGCATTCTGAAATTCAGGGAATGGATGAGGATGAAAAAGGCGATATTAGTTCTGTTCATAGCAGCTTTGGCTGCAACAGGTTATGCTGTTCATACGGAAATGGATAGTCTGCAATATACTATCAATAATCTGAAAGGGACAGATCGCATCAACATTCTGAACCAGTTGGCAGACGTTTACCTCACTTCTTCTCCGCGTAAAAGCGTGGAATTGAGTAAAGAAGCTTATGAACTCGCTTCCGATCAGAAAAATCAAAACGGCATGGCAGTTGCCCTCAATTTAATCGGCGAAGCCAATTTCCGTTTGGGAAATTATCAGAACGCTCTCAATTACACCCTCAAATCCATCACATTATTTTCCGAACTGAACGATAAATCCGGTCTGGCGCATGCTCAGGAAAACGCCGGATTGGTGCAATTACGTTTGTACAATTATGACCGAGCGTTGATGTATCTGCAAAATTCACTGAAGCTTGAAAAGGAGCTGAATGATAAATCCCGCATTCTGGAGCTGCTAAATCATTTGGGAGCATTGCATTACGATTTGGGTAATTATGATGAAGCGCTGCAATTTTACCGGGAAGCGCTGGTTCTGGAAGAACAGACCGGTTCCGGCGAATCGATTTCCCAGGTTTTGCACAATCTCGGTCAGGTTTATTCCGATCGCGGAGATTATAATCGCTCTTTGGAATTTTATAAACGTGCTTTGCAGATGGAGCAGGATGCCGAAAATACCAGCGGAATTGCTACTGCGCTCTTTCATATTGGACTGGTTTATGAGCATCTCGAACAATATCAGACCGCTCTGGAATACCTCGACCAATCTCTCGACCTGACTTTAGAGATCGGCAGTAAATACGAGATTTCCGACACATTCCTGCACATTGGAAATATCTACACCAAACAAAATATTCCCGATATGGCTTTTGCCAATCTTACTCAGGGAATTCAGATCGCCATCGACATCAATGCCAGACAGCTTCTGCAGGATGGATATTATGATTTTTACCTGTATTATTCTACTAAAAACGATACTCCCCGCGCTCTTCAGTATTTCCAATTGTTTGCTGCGGAAAGGGAAAGAATACTCACCGAATCCACGCACGATCAACTAAGCGAATTGCAAACCGGTTACGAGCATCTGGATAACGAAAAAGAAATCGCCCTACAGCAGAAAGAACAAGTTATCGGGCAACTCGTTACAGACAAAAGACGTCTGTTTAATCTACTTTTGATTTGTGGAGTTATCGCCATTTCCTCCGCCGCAGGAATTCTTTTTTTCCGGTTCCGACAGGAAAACATTATCAATGGCAAACTTAAAAATCAGGTGATCGAAAAGGAAAATATCGAGAAGGAACTCACTAAACGATTGGCAATCGAGAAGATTATTTCCAGTATTTCCAATAATTTTATAAAAATCACCGACTTCAATAAAGTAATCAAACTTTCCCTGGAAAATATTGGCAGAATATGCAACGCCAGCCGTTCCAGCCTGCATTTGATCAGCGAAAATAATCTTTATCTGGAACGAATTTATGAATGGCAGGATCCCGGCATCGGCATGATGCCTTCCAGCCTCCGCCAAATTGAAATCCATAAACACAAATGGTGGCTCGAACAATTAAACCGCGGCGAAGTCATTCATATCGACAATGTTTCCATGATGCCGAACGAAGCTTATAACGAACAAAGAGCGTTGGAACAGCAGGGCATCAAATCCGTTTTGGCTTTCCCGATCAATTTCAAAGAACGCCTGATCGGCTTTGTAGGATTCGAGAGCCTGGTAACGACGCACAAATGGCAGACGGAAGATTTTGCTCTGTTGAGTTTGTTTTCGGAAACCATCGGGCTTTACTTTGAACGCAAAGAAATGGAAGACCGCCTGCAAAACGCTAACAACATTTTGGAAAAACGCGTCACCGAAAGAACCCAGGAACTGGCAAATGCGAACCAGGAACTGCAACTGGAAATTGCCGAACGCAAACGAGCTCAACAGGAATTGAACGACAGTTTCTTCCGCTTGAAAAAAGCGATGGAAGAAACGATCAATGCACTCATTTCGGCGGTCGAGATCAGAGACCCTTACACGGCGGGACATCAGTTGCGCGTGGCAACGCTCAGTCGTGAGATCGGTCTGGCGATGGGTTTGGATAAGCAGCAACTGGACAGCATCAGGATCGCTGCCATCCTGCATGATATCGGAAAAATTTATGTGCCTTCGGAGATTCTGACCAAACCGGCAAAACTCACGGATACGGAATATACCATGATCAAGAACCATCCTCTGGCTGGTTTCGATATTTTGAAAACTATCGACTTTGATCTGCCGGTGGCAAGAATCGTTTATCAACATCATGAAAAGCTCAATGGCAGCGGTTACCCGCAAGGTTTGTCAGGCAATGAAATTATGTTGGAAGCCCGTATCGTGAACGTGGCAGACGTCGTCGATGCCATGATTTCTCAGCGCCCTTACCGCCATTCCCAAGGCATCGATCTGGCTTTATCCGAACTGCAAAAATATGCCGGAATTTATTACGATGAAAAAGTTGTGCGGGTTTGCATCGACCTGTTCAATAATCACGGTTTCCAATTTGAAGAGATCAAAATGAGAGTGGCTTCTCATTAATAAAATATTCAGGAAATCAGCATGAAATCATCATTCGTACTGCCGGAACTAACCGATCCTGTTTATCTGGATTACAATGCCACCACCCCCGTCGATCCACGAGTGGCAAACGAAATGCAACCTTTTTTATGTACTGATTTCGGCAATCCTTCCAGCGGACACAGCTACGGCATTCAAACCAAAAGAGCTATAAACAAAGCCCGACAGCAAGTTGCCGATCTCTTGAATTGCTCGCCAGCCTCCCTTCTTTTTACCAGTGGCGGCACGGAAGCCAATAACCATGCCATTCGCGGCTATGCTTTTGCTCATCAAAAAAAAGGGAATCACCTTGTTACGACTTCCATCGAACATCCAGCCGTGCTCAATGTTTGCCATTACCTGGAAAAATTCGGTTTTGAAATCACCATCGTTCCGGTCGATCAATTCGGCATGGTCGATCCGAAATCGATCGAAAAAGCGATCCGACCGGAAACCATCCTCATTTCTGTGATGCTTGCCAATAACGAAGTCGGTACGATCCAACCTGTGAGAGAAATCTGCGAAATTGCTCATAAGAACGGAATTGCCGTTCACTGCGATGCTGCACAGGCTGTGGGCAAAATTCCGGTGGATGTAAATGAACTGGGAATCGATCTGCTTTCTGTAGCCGGACATAAATTTTATGCACCGAAAGGCATCGGAGCGCTCTACATAAAACCGGGAACCGAACTGGAAGTTTTCATGCTGGGTGGCGGACAGGAAAACGGAGAACGTGCCGGCACGGAGAATATTCTGGAAATCGTGGGATTGGGTGCAGCCGCGGCAATCGCCAAAGAGAATTTACTATCGGAAATGCAGCATTCCCGACATCTGCGTGATTTATTGTGGCAGGGCATTCAACAGAAATTTCCCACCGCCAGATTGAATGGTCACCCGGAAAAAAGGCTGCCAAATACTTTGAACGTAAGCTTTCCCGCTGTAGATGAATTCTCTATTTTAAACATTTTCTCCGAAATCGCCGCTTCCGCCGGAGCAGCCTGCCATGCCAAAGATATTTCCATTTCACCGGTTTTACAAGCCATGCAGGTTCCTTTGGAATATGCCCGTAACACGATTCGCTTTTCCGTGGGAAGATTCACGACGGAAGCACACATCGAAAAAGCTCTGAAAATATTGGATAATCTTCGGATCTGATCTTATGTTAAAAAAAATCTTTTTATCTTTATTGATTTTGATAGTTGGACTTTTGAATGCGGAAAAGTTGAACCTGAGAGCATCTGTAAGTGGAACCGCCTATTACCCGAGTTACACTTCCTACCACTATGAATCACCGGTGATCGGAGTGCGTCTGAATGCCGAAGGATACAATTTGCTGGATCAGATCGGGATCGGTGGAACGATCAATTTGAAGTTGAAAAGTTACGATGAACGCATCGATCAAGCACGTTTCATCGAGCTTTATCTTCATAATTTTTATGCTTATCAAAGCAATAAAGAATACTTTATTTATGGTTTTTACGGCGGATTTCGCAATTCCAAACTCGCCTACGATCATTATAAAACCGGCGAAGATACCGATCTGAATATGACCCGTGTTTTGCTGGGATTCAAATTTGCCCGTGAAAGTTGGGGATTCGATCTGAACTGGAGTCAGGCAGAAGACCGTAAACCGATTTTAGGATATGAACTTAAATTTCGTAATTCTCAAGGTGTCACTATTCATTTGGGAAGACACAATTGCGGTCCGATGATCGGAGCCGATTCAGATTTTTATATTTACGTAGGATACGAATTCTTCATGTAATCCTGCCGGATGTTTTTAATATTAAAATAGAAAGTCATTTTAATTTTTTAGGAAAGTTATAATCCCATTTCGTTGCTTTTGCAAATTTGTTCTGAAATAAAAAAAACATTCTGTTTGAATCCCGAAAACCTTCGGGATGAGTTAATGTTTTTTC
>DAISYT010000010.1:0-17170 GCA_036825175.1 Candidatus Cloacimonadota bacterium | reverse complement strand
ATTGGCCGCTAGGGTGGTTATTATACTACGGAAGGCAAATCTGCTGACGGCAAAGGAGAAATGAAGGATTATCATCCCATTAATTACAACTTAATGATGAAATATGCTTCCGGTCTGCTTTTCAATGATAAATTCAAATTTGATATCACCGCTGAGAGAAAAGCCGGTGATTATTATATCCGCGGTACGGAATATGATGGCTGGTCATTCGGTTTAGAAGCGGAAAACAGAGTCGGCAAACATGTGATCAACACCAGTTTCATCGCTGCCCCGCAAAGTCATAATCAGGCTCGTTCCACTTACGATCCTCAATTGGGGAAATTTTTGGGACGCGAGTTCAACTTTACGAATCATAAATGGCAGGAAAATAAATATTTCAAACCGCAATTTTCCGTCCGCGACCGCTGGTCTTTTTCACCCACAGCCTACCTGATGACCAACGTTTTCGCCACACTGGGAGAAGGCTACGGCAGTTATGCCAACAACATTATTTTCGATGCCAGAACCGGAGCATTGTTTGATTCGGAAATTTTATCCGAAAGCTCTGAGCGACGCAATTTTGCTCAGTATGCTTATCATGTCTGGGAAAATACCGGCGGTGCAAATGGCGGATATTTATTGGATGGCTTTGTAGTCGAGGATATGGGAGCTTATTGGAAAGGCACTTATAATTGGGCCGGCGGTTCCAAAACCGTCACAAACGGTTCCAATACTCTTTTAAACGATGCAGAACACACGAGTAAAATGACCAGCTATAATGAGCACAAGCAACTCGGTATCAATTCGTATCTGGATAAAGAAATTACCAAAAACCTCAATCTGGTAGCTGGTATCGAAGGTCGTTATTGGATGGCAGAACATTATAAAGAAGGATCGGATTTCATCTATTATAATCCGGCAGATCCAGATTCTATAAGTACTTTTGACGAATATATGAGATCATACGATTATTCTTCCCTCGTTTTAAATACTTCCGGTTTTGCCAGAACCAAATACACGATTCCATTTGAAGCCGGAATCGAAAATATTAATCTGACCCTGGACGGACAATATGCGGTTTATCATTCCGAAGTAGATGAAAATCTCATTCACTATTTCGATCCCAATACCGGTGAATTCATCGATGAAGGATATTTCTCCAGTAAAGATAATCTGGTCGGGGAATGGCAGTATGAAGCAAATGGAGATTCTTCCTATGTTTTTGTAAAAAAATTCGATGACGACGATTACCAGCGTACTTTCAAGTTCTTCTCTCCCAAAATCGGTATGAATGTGAATCTGAACAAAGAGTGGAATGTTTTGGCAAATTATTCTATCGTTTACAAAGAACCGACGGTGTTGGATTGGTATGATCGCGATGATGGACCGGGAATGAACCAGGCAGACGAGTACGGAAATATTCTTTACGACTTGGAACCGGAGAAATGCGCTACTATCGAAGGCGGTTTTGGCTACAAAAACAAGAAAATAAGTTTTGGCGCTACATATTATCATTCGCATTATACTGACAAAATCGAAAGCGCTACCATCGGAGAAGGCGAACAATCGAGCAGTGCAACGCTCAATGTAGGAGAAGCTACACATCAGGGAGTGGAATTATCTTTCAATGGCAAATTCGGAAATTTCGACACCAATGCATCCGCCACTTTTTCCAATAATAAATGGGATAACCTGAAAGATAAATATAAGGAAATTTTCTATGAAGATGCTGCCGATGTGGAAGGAAAAGTAGTTCCCTATTCTCCGGAAAAAATGGCAAACGGCGAAGTCGGCTATACCTTCCATAATATGCCGTTGAACGGTAAATTACGTCTGGGATTGAACGCCAAATGGGTAGATGATTATTATTCGACGTATGACAACGTTTATTGCAAACAGATTTACGAATACGATGAAAACGGTGATTTCGTTTCTTACGGAGAGCATATTTTCGTAGAGAATGCAGAAGGAGACGGAAAATACAATTACGATCCGGAAAACGGAACCTATTACGAAGTTGGTTCTGGCGGAGATTACGATTGGGAATGGGTTTTACGCAGTTCCAAGCTTCCGGCTTTCTTTGAATTGAACGCTTCGATTAATTATAATTTCATGATCGGTAACCATGATGCTTCCATCAAATTGAACATTAACAACTTATTGAATAAAGACGACAATTATTCCAAAGCTTACATAGGCAAAGCATATGGTATGAAAATCATTCAGGCTGACGGATCCTCAGACAAGATTTACTTCGGTGAGGCAGCAAACGATGACGACGGCGTGGAAAACGGCTATTATCCTTACCTGAGCCCGGCACCGTTATTGAATGTATTCTTAACTCTGGAATACAAATTCTAACTGGATCACAAAATAAAAAAGCGGAGCATCGATCGATGCTCCGCTTTTTTTTAATCGCAAATTATTTTTTTTCTTCTGGTTTCTGTTCTGCTGGTTGTTCAGCTGGTTTCTTGGTAACCCTTCTCTTTCTGGTCGGTCGTCTGTTAGTCTTCGGTTTAGCAGCTTCAGGTTGCTTTTCCGGTTTTACCGGCTCTTTCTTGGGGAGACCGACAGTTTCTGTTTTAGAAGAAGAGTCATTCAAAGAAGCGATTTTCCGTTCGGCTTTTTGAATGCTGTCTTTCAGTTTCTGTTCTTTCGGTTCCACCGGTTGAACTGCTTTTTCAGACACTTTTAGCTGAAACTTATTGGGATTGATGCCGGCATAATAATTCTTCACGAATTCCCTGATCGTCTCATCGATTTCAGTATGCTTTGCCAAAGTTTCTTTAGTAAACTTCACGGTAAGATTGGTATGATGGAGAGTTACATACAGATCGACATCCGGTTTTTCGCCAAACTGAGTTTTCAAATATTGAGGAAGTAATTTCTCCAATTCAATGATATCACGTAGGAATTTGTATGCTTTGAAAGCAAAATACCCTATCGTTGTAAGTAAAACAAATGTAAAAGCTCTTTTCATTCTTCTACCCATTTATAACCTCCTCAATTCTGTAAAAGAATCCAACATTTATTTCAGAAGAACCACTTTTTTTACGCTGGTGAAGTCTCCGTCATGAGATTCGGCAAACATGAAATAAATACCGCTGGCAACCTTGTGGTTGTTATCATCTTTCCCATTCCAGGAAATGTGATTTTCACCGGCTGGTAACATACTATTTACCAAAGTACGGACTTTTTCACCCTTGGCATTGAATACACTCAAAGAAATCTGAGTTTCTTCTGCCAGATTCAGATATGCTGTAGTTTCCGGATTGAACGGATTGGGATAGCAACTTACAAACTCACAAACAGCGGGAACCGAATTCGGAGTAGTATGCAATTCTGCGATCAGATCAGCCGGAGTGCGAGGATTGATAGCATATTCATCATAACTGAAATCCACACAACCGATAATTTTATCCCAAGTCATACCAACGGTGATAACGATGGGAGGTACCACATCATCCAAATAGAAAAAGCCGTCATCTACCTGGCATTCTCCCGAATCATCGTCGATATACCATTCGCCGTAAGAATTCTGTGCTTCGATCACTTCCACATACATCACCGAAACCAGGCAGCCTTCATATGGTTCTGCTAAAGCCGGAACTGCCAAATCGATAGTCGTTACCTGGATCGGATCGGGAACATCATTACCGGAGCTGAGTATAGTGATCGTGCAGTATCCGAGTTCCGTCATTCCATAATATTCCGAAACCGTTCCTGTGACTTCCACTTCATCGCCTAAAGCCGGACCAACCGTGTAATCGTAGACATAAATTCCATGCCAGGCACCACCTTCCGGATCACTCAAATAGAACTTATTATCCTGATTGTAGTTAGCACCGGTAACCACACCTGTAACAGTAACCGTCTGTCCTTCCAAAGGAGATGGATAATAGTTATCCGGACCGGCTTCTGTCGTGTACTGAATGTCGTAAACCGTTGTAGCGCAAAGTGTAACAGCAAATATACAGACAAAAAACAAACTTAACATTTTTTTCATACGTTTCCTCCTATTTAAATTTTTTCCACTTGGTAAAATCAGGATTATTAAACCTGGTGTCAAGCTCTTTATCTCTCTTTTTCCGGCGGCAGTTACAGAAAGGGGTAGATTCTTTAAAATCCTTGACACTTAGTTTTGGAAAAAGATTTTTGTATCCAAAAATATTCTGGATTTGCATTTAGTGAATTAACCAGCTAAAAAAGGAGTACAAAAATGTTGGATGAAGAGAAGAATCTTTTTCAATATACTTTAACCGATTTGAAAAAGGTTGCAAAAGAATTACAAATTCCTGATACGGCAGGACTTAAAAAGAACGACCTTTTACATAAAATATTTGAAATGGAAGCCACCCAGGAAGGCTTGGCTTTTGTGTATGGCTGTTTGGAAGTGGTGGATGACGGTTATGGCTTCCTGCGTTTTAAAAAGAACAATTACACCCCCGGAAAAAACGACATCTATGTTTCCAGTTCTCAAATTAAACGATTTGGATTGCGTAAGGGTCACATGATCGCCGGTCCGGCTCGCTCGCCCAAAGATGACGAAAAATATTTCGCTTTGATCCGAGTCGATTCCGTTAATAAAGAAGATCCCGAAATGATTCGGGATATCCGCTATTTCGATAAATTAACTCCCTACTATCCGGAACAAAGACTGAATCTGGAAACCACTTCTGATAATTATTCCACTCGCATCGTCAACCTGTTTACTCCCATCGGAAAAGGACAACGTGGTTTGATCGTGGCAGCGCCCCGAACCGGAAAAACCGTTCTCATGCAAAATATCGCCAATGCCATTCTTACCAATCACAAAGAAGTTTACGTGATGGTTTTATTGGTGGACGAACGCCCGGAAGAAGTGACGGAAATGCGTAACATTTTGATTCCGGAAAATTCCGAAGTGATCAGTTCTACTTTCGATGAACAACCACGCAATCATATCCAGGTAGCAGAAATGGCTCTGGAAAAAGCCAAGAAATTGGTGGAAATGGGAAAAGACGTCGTGATCATGTTGGATAGCATTACTCGTCTGGCTCGCGCCTACAATATGGCGCAGCCGTCCAGCGGACGCGTTTTGTCCGGCGGTTTGGATGCCGGTTCGTTGCATCGACCCAAAAAATTCTTTGGTGCTGCCAGAAATACTCTGGAACAGGGCAGTTTAACGATTATCGCCACCGCACTCGTCGATACCGGCAGCAGAATGGATCAGGTGATTTTTGAGGAATTCAAAGGTACGGGTAATATGGAGCTCGTTCTCGATCGTTCGATCAGCGATCTGCGTATGTTCCCGGCTGTCGATCTGGTTAAATCCGGAACGCGCAGAGAAGAACTGCTGCTCAGTACGGAAGAAGTTCAGAGAATGTTTGTG
This sequence comes from Candidatus Cloacimonadota bacterium, assembly GCA_036825175.1. Taxonomy (GTDB): domain Bacteria; phylum Cloacimonadota; class Cloacimonadia; order Cloacimonadales; family TCS61; genus B137-G9. The sequence goes on along the minus strand of DAISYT010000010.1, from coordinate 11,820 downwards.
CTGCGTCAATTCCTGAAAGGTATGAGTCCGCTCAAAGGCATCGAAATGCTCAAAACCAAAATGCAAGCTACCAAAGATAATGCCGAATTATTGAGGGTGATGAGTCGTTAATGGAATTGCTGTCTCCCGCGGGTAGCCTGGAAAAACTGAAATATGCTATCCATTACGGTGCCGATGCTGTTTATACTGCAGGAAAAAATTTCGGATTAAGAGCCCAGACTGCCAACCTTTCTACCGAACAATTGCAAGAAGCTGTATCGTTCTGTCATGCTCTGGGCAAAAAGATTTATATCACCGTCAATATCTTCGCTCATAATAACGATATCGAGGCACTTCCCGCCTACCTGAAACAACTGAACGACCTCAAGGTCGATGCGCTCATCATTTCCGATCCCGGCATTTTTGCTCTGGCACGTGAATATGCCGATCAAATACCCATTCACATCAGCACCCAGGCAAATGTAACCTCCTGGAAATCTGCCGAATTCTGGTATAAAATGGGAGCCCACCGAGTAATTCTGGCTCGGGAATTAACCATCTCAGAGATTAAACAAATTCATGAAAAAGTTCCAAATATCGAGCTGGAAATGTTCGTTCACGGCGCCATGTGCATGTCATATTCCGGGCGTTGTCTGCTCAGTTCGTTTTTGAATGCACGCAGTGCCAATCAGGGTAATTGCACACAACCCTGCCGTTGGGAATATCATCTGATCGAGTCTTCCCGTCCCGGAGAAATGTTTCAAATTTCGGAAGACGACCGAGGCACATACCTACTCAATTCCAAAGACCTTTGCCTGTTGAAAAGACTATCCGAAATCGCCGCTGCCGGCATCTCCAGCATCAAGATCGAAGGACGCATGAAAAGTTTGTATTACGTGGCAAATGCCAGCCGGGTTTATCGGGAAGCACTTCGACTGCTCGAACAAAATCGCTCCGTTCCTGACGAACTGGCAGACGAACTGGAAAAAATCAGCCATCGTCATTACACGGAAGCTTTCTTCGATAAATTCGATTCCGAACAAACTCAGTATCATGGCTCTTCTGCATATTTGCGCAATTATCAGTTTTTGGGAGAAATCATTCATTCCCAAGGAAATACGATCGAAGTCGCCATGCGGGCAAAATTTCAATTGGGCGAGGAGATCGAACTAATTTTTCCAAACCGGAAAGATGATTTCGTCTGGAAAGCAGATAACCTGCAGGATGAAGAAGACCTTCCCATTTCCTTCACCAAACCCAATACCATCGTGAAAATTGTCTTGCCAAAAAAAGTCCCGCTTCACGGAATCCTCAGAAAAAAAATCAGTGATGAAGAATGAAAACAAAAATTACCTTATTGATTTTGTTTGTTTTGCTCTGCGGATTAATTTCGGCAGCCGCCACCCCTGATGAACTTTTTCAGGAAGCACTCGACTGTCGCATTCAAGATAAATACGAACCGCTTTTCCGCAAACTGGCAACCGATTATTCAGATACACTTTACGGACAGAAAGCTTTGCTGGAAGTCGCTAAAATCCATCTTTTGGATCGCCATTATCCGGAAGCCATCGCCGCTCTGGAAAAAATTTATCTTCCCGAAATCGAAGATAAACAATTCTGGATGGCAAAAGCTTACCTGAAAAATGAGCAGTATCAACTGGCAATCGTTTCTTCCCAGATTTATATTTCGGACACCAAAAATCTGCCAAATGCGGAAGTGGCATACTTCCTGATGGCAGAAGCTTATTTGCAAAAACGTCAGTACAGTAAAGCCAAAGAAACTCTGGAAGAGCTGCACGTTTCCAAATACATTCACAACAACATTCCCCTGCTTTATTACAAATTGGGCAACTGCTGCGAACTGCTTTCCGACTTTAATGGAGCGCTGGCTTTTTACCGCAAATTGAAGCAGGAATATCCTTATCATCAATACAGTTACATGGCGGAAGAACGCATCTACGCTCTGAAAAACGAAGATAAAATCAACGTCGATCTTTCCACTTTTACCTCGTATCGTCCCACCGAAAAACAACCGGAAAGCAAAGCCGCCACTGGTGAAGATATGAAAATCTATCTTCAGGTGGGAGCGTTCGGTTCCAATGAAAACGCCGAGAAAATGGGAAAGAAAATCAAGAATCTGGGCTACAAATATTCCGTTTTTACTAAAATATCAAATAATAAGAAGTTATACATTGTCGTTGCCGGTCCTTTCGACAACGAAGTAAAACTCAGCAAAGCGCTGGAAAAGCTGGAAAATAACGGCATGAAATCCTTTGTTGTAAAAAGATACGACTAAAAAAAAATTATGAAGAAAGCCAATCTTACTCCCATGCTGAAGCAGTTCCTGGAAATCAAGGAAAAGCATCCCGATAAACTGCTGCTCTTCCGAATGGGAGATTTTTACGAAACCTTTTTTGACGATGCTCACACCGCTTCCAAAGTTTTGGGCATTACGCTTACTTCCCGTGACAAAAAGGCGGATAATCCCATTCCGCTGGCTGGTTTTCCGTATCATGCCTTAAATACCTACCTCGATAAACTGGTGAAAGCCGGTTTGAAAGTGGTGATCTGCGAGCAGACCGAAGATCCTAAAAAAGCCAAAGGACTCGTTAAACGCGGCATCGTCGATATCATAACTCCCGGTTCCATCATCGATGGCAACCTGATCGAATCCAATGCCAATAATTATCTGGCTGTCATTTATAAACCGGAACAAAAAGGCAGGATCGGGCTCGCCTGGCTGGATATTTCCACTTCCGATTTCCTGTTTACCGAACTCTCCGAAGACAAGTTGGCAAATGAAATAATCCGCTTCCAACCCAAAGAAATTATTGTTCAGAATAAAGATATGGAAGCCGAAATCATTCAGATGAAACTTTCTCCCACACCCGCCATCACAGTTTTCGATAGTTGGTATTTCGATACGGAAGAAGCGGACCGCACCCTAAAAACTCATTTCGGGATCAGTACTTTGGAAGGGTTGGGCGCCAAAAACAAACCGTCAGGAAGAACGGCAGCCGGCGTGGCTTTAGCTTACATCAAATCTTTGAAAAGCGATAATCTGAAGCATATCAGTCAGTTACGTTATTATTCTCTGGAAAATTATCTGCAATTGGATGAAACCACCCGTCGCAATCTGGAATTGACCAAATCGATGCGCTACGGCACCAGTTTTGGCAGCTTACTTTCCATTCTGAATAAAACCGAAACGCCGATGGGAACACGTAAAATCACGGAATGGCTGCTCAATCCGCTGATGGATGTAAACGAGATCAATCAGCGTCTCGATGCGGTGGAAATACTTAAACAGGAATTCGCTCTTACCGAAGATATCAGAGCAATTCTGAAAAATGTGGGCGATCTTAGCCGCATTCTCAGCAAGATCGGCACGATGAGAGTAAATCCGCGTGATGTAATCGCTTTACGCAATTATCTGGAAACAGCTCCGCAGCTTTCCGAATTATTGCAGGAATTGGACGATCCGCTGCTGAATGAAATGAAGGCACAAATTCTGGATTATTCTGTCATCATCGGTTTGATCGAGGCTGCACTCGAAGAAGATGCTCCCTTGCAGATCACAGAAGGAAATATCATCAAAGACGGCTTTAATGCCGAATTGGATGAACTGCGTGAGATCAGCCGCAACGGCAAAGGTTGGATTGCCCGTCTGGAAGCCGCAGAAAGAAAATCCACCGGCATTTCCTCCTTAAAAGTCGGGTATAATCGCGTCTTCGGCTATTACATCGAAGTCACCAAAACTCACGCCGACAAAATTCCCGAGCATTACATCAGAAAACAGACTTTGGTCAATGCGGAACGTTTTATCAGCCCGGAACTGAAGGATTACGAAGCCAAAGTTCTGGGAGCAGAAGAGCGCATAAAAAGCCTGGAATACGAACTGTTTTCCAACATCCGTCAGGAACTTTACGATAAAGTGGAGTCGATGCAGCAGTTTGTTCAGGTGGTAGCTCAACTCGATGCTTTAACCAATCTCGCTTTTCTGGCATACAATAACAATTATTGCCGTCCGCATTTCAGTACGGATGGAACGATGCATATCACTGCCAGCCGTCACCCCGTCATCGAGCAACTTATGGAAAATGAAGAATTCATTCCCAACGATGCCTTCATCGATGATTCTAATCTGATTTCGCTGATCACCGGACCCAATATGGCAGGAAAATCCACTTATCTGCGCCAGCTCGGTTTGATCGTGATTATGGCACAAATGGGAAGTTTTATTCCCGCATCCAGCGCTTCTCTGCCCATTTTCGATAAAGTATTTACCCGCGTCGGAGCTTCCGATAACCTGGCTTTGGGACAAAGTACCTTCCTGGTGGAAATGATCGAAACTGCCAATATTCTCAATTCCGCCACTACCAATTCTTTGATTCTGCTCGATGAGATCGGTCGGGGAACCAGCACTTTCGACGGATTGAGTCTGGCTTGGGCAATCGTGGAATACATTCATAATAATAAAAAAATCGCCGCCAAGACGCTTTTCGCCACGCATTATCATGAACTTACCGAACTGGAAAATGTATTGGAAAAAGTGCAAAATTTTAATGTGGTTGTGAAAGAATGGAATGATCAGATCATTTTTTTGCGCAAGATCGAACGAGGCTGCGCCGATCAAAGTTACGGAATTCAGGTTGCCCGTCTGGCAGGTATTCCGCACCGGGTCATTACCAGAGCCAAACAGATTTTGCAGAATCTGGAAGAGCATGAACTTAGCGCTCAGGGCTTATCCGTAACTGCCAGGAAGCAATTGGCGTCGGGAAATTCACAGCTCAGCATCTTCGATGCGATCATAGAAAAAGCAGATAAAAAACAGGAAGTTCTGGATGAGATCAGAAACCTCGATGTGGAGAATATGACTCCGTTGGAAGCCTTGAAAATTCTCACCGAACTACAGGAGAAAATATGAAAATCGATTATGAAGAATTAACTGCACCTTGCGGCTTGGATTGCTGGAATTGCCTGATCTATATGGCGAATGACAATGAAAAAATCAGGAAAGCAATCGCCGAAAAAACCGGAATGCCGGAAGCAAAAATTCAATGTAAAGGCTGCCGGGCAGAACACGGTCAAATCCCTTTTCTAAACATGGAACAACCTTGCAAAGTATGGCGTTGTATCACGGAAAAGCAACTCCATTCCTGCACAGAATGCGATGAAATGCCCTGCGATAATCTTCACCCCTATGCCAAATTGGCAGATCGTCGTCCACATAATTTAAAAATCTTTAATCTCTGTCAGATCAAAAAATTGGGCTTAACCGAATGGGCTGAAACCAAAGCCAGCCAGAATAGAAATCGTTATTTCAACGGTGATCTGGAGTTATAATGATTATTGTAAGCGCTTGTTTAGCGGGAGTTTGTTGCAAATATGACGGCGGGCATAATCAAAATGAAAAAGTGGTGGAATTGGTAAAACAAGGTCTGGCGATCCCCGTCTGTCCCGAACAACTGGGTGGTCTTTCTACTCCGCGCGATGCTTCCGAAATCATCGGTGAACGCGTTTTATCCATTCATAAAATCGACGTAACGGATAAATTTGCCAAAGGTGCAGCCGAAGCCCTCAAACTGGCTCAATTGACCGGTTGTAAAAAAGCTATTTTGAAGCAGCGTTCACCTTCCTGTGGTTATGGACAAATCTACGACGGAACTTTCAGCGGAACGGTGAAAGAAGGCAATGGTATTACAGCAGCTCTACTCTCTAAAAATGGAATCGAGATATTCACCGAGGAAGATTTTACCGGGTAATGTCTCTCAGAAAAAAAATAAAATGCCGAAATTCTAAAACAGAGTTTCGGCAAATTTATATCAAGAAAGATAGAAGACTATTTACCTTTTTTCTTATGTCTATTCTTACGAAGACGTTTTTTTCTTTTATGGTTACTGATCTTAAACCTTTTTCTTTTTTTACCGCAAGGCATTAATCCTCCATCGACTATTTGAGCAGGTTCTTATTGGAATCGTCAACTTCGTCTTTAAAAGCTCTAGAAAATTTGAATGTGGGAACGACACGTTTCGGAACGGTGACTTTTTCTTCAGTTTTGGGATTTCTACCGATTCTTTCTTTTCTTTCTTTCAGTTTGAATGTGCCAAAGCCTCTGATTTCAATATGTTTTCCATCTTTCATCGAATCTTTAACTGCTTCTAAAAAAGCATCGACAGCCAAAGAAACATCTTTGCGAATAATACCGGTCTCGGCAGAGACCAATCTTACTAAATCTGCTTTTGTCATAATTCTATTACTCCTTCTTAATTATTCATCAGTACTTGTTTTTTTCGAGAGGGGTTTATCTGTCAAGCACTTTTTCTGTAACTTTTTTAATCTTGGTATGTTACATTCTACGCTCTATTTTGAAGCTATCTAACATCCTGCTTCACTCATTTTATCCCAACTTTTTCTAACAGGAAATTATCTGCCGATAGTTTCAGATTAATTATTGACACTGGAATTAGTCATTATTATTTGGGAAGTATGAAATATTAATGATAAGGATTGTTATATGAAGGATTTAAAATTTGGTTTAGTTGGTTGTGGCAGAATTTCTTCCAGACATTTTGAAGCAATCCGGGAAATCGATAAAGCTCAGGTTGTGGCATGTGCCGACATTAAGCAAGAACGTGCTGAAGAAGCAGCTCAGAAATATAATATCGCTCATTTTTATACCGATTATCTTGAGATGTTGGATAAGGAAAATCTGGATGTTCTGCTCATCTGCACTCCCAGTGGAATGCATCCGTATATGGGTATCGAAGCCGCCAATCGCGGGATACATGTCGTTACGGAAAAACCCATGGGTATAAATCTGAAATCAGCCGATGCTTTGGTGAAAGCCTGTGATAAAAATCGGGTGGAATTATTTGTCGTTAAACAAAATCGCCTGAATCCGGCAATTCAATTACTGAAAAAAGCAGTTGATAAAAACCGCTTTGGCAGGCTGTTCAGCGCCAATGCCACGGTACGCTGGGCACGTCCTCAATCTTATTATGATCTGGCAAAATGGCGTGGCACGTGGGAATTTGACGGCGGTGCTTTCATGAATCAGGCTTCTCACTATTTCGATCTTATTCAATGGCTGATGGGACCGGTAGAAGCGGTTATGGCATTTACTGCCACCATGAACCATCAGATCGAAACAGAAGATATGGGAAGCGGAATCATTAAATTCCGTAACGGCGCTATCGGTTCGGTAGAAGTAACCATGAATACATATCCCAAAAATTATGAAGGCTCGATCACCGTGATGGGAGAATATGGCACGGTAAAAATTGGCGGGATCGCTGTAAATAAAGTCGAATACTGGGCATTCAAGGATTATGATGATGACGACAGACTGATCGAATCCGTCACCACCAATCCTACCAGTGTTTATGGATTCGGACATCTGGGATATTTGCAGAATGTCGTCGATGTTCTGCAAGGGAAAGCCACTCCCAATACAGATGGCAGAAGCGGCAGAAAATCTTTGGAATTGATATTGGCAATGTATGAATCCGCCAAGACCGGACAGAAAGTTGCTTTGCCTCTATCTTATTAAAAATTAAGAGGTTATATTGTTAGTACAGGAATATTTCAAAACCCGAGTCGATCTGTTGGAAGCAGCGTTGGATAAATATCTTACTCCGGCAGATGTTCCCCCGGTGGAATTACATGAAGCAATGCGTTACAGTGTGCTCAATGGAGGCAAAAGATTGCGTCCAATCCTTTTTTTGGGAACTTATGAAATGCTCATCGGACGAAAAAATATCAATCGTCTCGATAAAGTAATGCCTGCCGCCTGCGCTTTGGAACTTGTGCACACAGCCTCTTTGATCCATGATGACCTGCCCAGTGTGGACAACTCTCCCGAACGTCGGGGAGTTCCCAGTTGTCATGTAAAATACGGGGCTGCTACTGCGATATTAGCCGGCGATGCTCTGATCACAAAAGCCATCGAAATCCTCACCGAGCTCAAAGATAAAAAAGCTGCGATCAAATGCATCGAAATCATCACCAGAGCGATGTCCACTCATGGCATGATCGGTGGTCAGGCTGTCGATATTCTTTCCGCTAAAAAGAAAATCAATCTGACGACATTACGCTACATCCATCTCAAAAAAACCGGCGCTCTCCTGCAAGCCGCCGTGGAATTGGCTTGTGCTCTGGAAGAAACCGATGAAAACGTTACCATCACCTTGGGAAATTTTGCCATCAATATCGGTCTGGCTTATCAAATAGTAGATGACATCCTCGATGAAGTTGGCAGTTTCGAGATTTTGGGCAAAGAACCAGGCGAGGATTATCGTAATTTCAAAGCCACTTATCCCGGACTTCTGGGCTTGGAAAAAGCCAAAAAGACTGCGGAAAAATTACTTCGTGATTCGTACAATATGATCAAAAACATGAAGAATAACGACGTTCTGGTGGAATACGTCAATATGATCAAAGAAAGGCTTCCGTAGGAAAAAATACATGCCCTTTCTAAAAATCCTGCGTCCATTCAACTGTTTGTTCGTGGCAATTACCGTTTTGTTCGGAGCACTCATTTCCAACACAGTCGGTCACGTCGTTCCGCTCATTTTTGCGGTTCTTTCCGCAACTTTTATTGCCGCCGCCGGATATGTTATGAACGATTTTTTCGATTTGCCGATAGATAAAATAAATCGTCCGTACCGCATGCTACCCGCCGGAAAAATATCTCCGCAATCAGCTTACTTTTATGCGGTCGTTCTTTTCATGTTGGGAATTCTCTTCTCCTTTCTCACACAAAAATTTCTTTGTGTGGGAATGGCTGTCTTCAATAGCCTGGCTTTATTTTATTATGCCAAATTCTTCAAAATGAAATTTCTCATCGGCAACCTGATCGTGGCTTATGCTGCCGGCAGCACGTTTATTTTCGGCGGTATTTGTAACGATAATTTGATCAATTGCCTGCAAATTTCGATTTATGCTTTTCTGTTCACACTTCTGCGAGAATTCATCAAAGATGCGGAAGACAGCGAAGGAGACTTGCAATTTGGAGCTTCCACTCTGGCTGTCAAACTCGGTTCGCAAAAAACAGTTATCGTTTCTCTGCTGCCGGTGTTAGCTTTGATTTATTATACTTTTTTTAATTTTCAGCACGATCTGATGGAAATCGGAACGTTCAAATTTTTGCATATTTTTGTTTCAGTTCCATTGGTGTTTTTTTTTATCCTCTTATTGGCAAAGCCGCAGCGTCGGTATTTTGCCCTCACTTCCACAGCTATGAAACTGGACATGGTTGTTTTAATGATAATTTTATGGGTAGGTCAATATGAAAGTTTATGATCGCTTACTGGCGATGTCCAGGCAACAGACAAATTATTTTTGTCTGCTCGATCCGGATAACATGGAAAAAGAACAGGCTATCGAATTTGCCCGTATGAGCGAGGAAAACGGAGCCGATGGATTGCTGGTGGGTGGCAGCATCATGCTGAACAACAGATTTGAAAGCAATCTGAAAGCAATCAAAGAACATGTTTCCATCCCTGTAATTATTTTTCCGGGGATTTTTAATTTTGTTTCACCTTATGCCGATGCGCTGCTGCTACTCTGCGTCATTACCAGCCGTAATCCGCAGATGCTGATCGGTGAACAGGTTCGGGCTGCACCGTTGATCAAACATCATAATCTGGAAGCGATCGGGACTGCTTATATGCTCATAGAATCAGGCAACAGCACATCCGTTCAATTCATGAGCGGCAGTATGCCGTTGCCACGTTTAAAAAACGACATCGCAGTGGCACACGCTCTGGCAGCATATTATCTGGGCATGAAGCTGATCTACATGGATGCCGGCAGCGGCGCTCAATATACCATTCCGGACAACATGATCGCCGCGATCAAAAAGAATGTTCCGCTTCCCATGATTTTGGGAGGAGGCATTACAACTCCCGAAGTAGCGGTGGACAAAGCCAAAGCCGGTGCCGATTTTATCGTTACAGGTAACATTCTGGAAAATCATCCCGATCCGAAATTGATTCGTGATTTTGCCGAAGCCATCCATTCAGTAAAAAGGTAACTCCTTTTATGATCGATATTCACACTCATATTCTGCCGGAAGTGGACGACGGTTCCAACGCTCTGCAAACGTCGCTCGAGCAGTTGAAAAGAATGCAGGATGGAGGTGTGAAAACCATCTTTCTCACTCCTCATTTTATGAGAACGCACTATCCTTTGAACCGGGAATTGATCCGTTCCAAATATGAAGAATTGAAAGCAGGGATGCATAAAGAGAACATTCAAATCGAACTCTTGAACGGCAGAGAAATCTTTTTGGATACGCAGGTTCCGGCAGAAATCGAAAGCAGCGATCTGAGCATGGGAAGCTCTTCGTACGTGCTGGTAGAAACGAATATGTCCAAATTTCCTGCCGATCTGAACGATATACTTTATCGGCTGGTTATTGCCGGCTACAAGCCGATTATGGCACATCCCGAACGTTATATGGATATCATTTCTCATCCCGATCTTGCCGAAGAATTATTGTATAAGAATGTTTATCTTCAGATCAACGCCGGTAGCCTGTTGGGTAATTATGGAAAATCCGTACAGAAAACCGCCTGGTTTCTGGTGGAGAACGGCTTTGCACATTTTTTGGCATCCGACGATCATTGTCACCGACCGGAATACGTTTTGCCGGAAGCTTGGAAAATGATCAGTCGAAATATCGACGATCATACCGCCAAATTGCTGACGGAAATCAATCCGCAAAAAATGATCGATAACCAAAGCATCGAATTCTTTTATGTAACCAAAATAGTCGAAGAAAAAACCGGATTTTTCTCGAAACTTTTCAAATTGTAAAATCATGGTAAAAAAAATATTAATCACCGGTGTTTCCGGTTTTATCGGCAGGCATTTCGCCCGATTGATGGCAGCGAAAAAGGGCATGGAAATACATGCTCTCGTCCGTCCCCAAACCGCTTCTTCGCGTTTAGCAGAATTCGATGATCAGATCGTTTTTCATCAAATCGATCTGGCTGATATTCTTGCTCTCAGAGCTTTTTTGCAGGAAAATACTTTCGATCAGATTTATCACATCGGAGCTTTACGCGGTGGTCGTAATTTTTCCCGACAGGAATTTTTCGATGCCAATGTTAATGCCACCGAACAAATCGCTCTCAGCGCCAAAGAAAAAAAATCCGATCTGATCTACTGTTCTTCGGTCGGCGTTTTCGGAGCGATTCCTCTCGAACTTCCGGCAAATAATTCTACCAGACGACAGGAAGATAATTTCTATCATTATACCAAAATCCGGTCGGAAGCCATTATTCAAAATCTGGTACTTTACGGTTTGAAAGCGGTTATCATCCGCCCTGCCATCAGTTATGGTGCCGGCGATTACGGATTTCCTTACACTCTGGTCAAGCTGGTTGCCAAAAAATTGATGTTCCTGCCGGATAAACCTGTCATGATCCATCTGACCAATGTGGAATATCTGGCATCTGTTTTTCAGTATTTTACCGATCACGATCTGAAACCGGGAACTGCTTATAATGTAGCAGATATCGAGCCGGTTTATTTGAAAGACCTGGTCGATTTCATCAACACGGAATTGCGGAAAAAGCCGTATCCTCACAGAAAAACAATAGATTATAAATATTTTGCTTTCGGCGAGAAAATAGCTCGTTTCTTGCGGAATGAATTATGGATTTCCCGCTTCGAGCTGATCTCCAAAAGTTGGTATTATGACATTCAAAATACCAGAAAAGACTTGGGGATCAAGCCGCCGCAAACCATCCCGACCTTTAAAAATGTGGCGAACTGGTACAAAACCGGTAAGGAATAATTTTCGAGATGGCAATTCCGATTCTAAGAAACTGG
>DAISYT010000009.1:0-17280 GCA_036825175.1 Candidatus Cloacimonadota bacterium | reverse complement strand
TAAAAAAAAGAAGCCGGTCAGTTTGATCGGCTTTTTGCTATGATAAACGTGACATCTGAAATAAAGAAGTTTTTTGAATTTGAACATCCCTATGGCAGAGCGTCGAGGAATTTCCTCGATTAAAAAAAAGAGACGTGAAAAAATCACGTCTCTTTTTAATTGTATTTATACGAATTTTATTTCTTTTTACTTCCGCGAATTGCCAGTCTTTTCTGTCTGTTTTGGAAATGTTCCACCATCAACGGGCTGGCGATGAAGATAGAAGAATAAGTACCGACGATCACGCCGATCAGCAAAGCAAAGGCAAAGTCATGGATCACGGTACCGCCGAACAGGAACAGGCTGAGTACCACCACAAAAGTGGTGAGTGAGGTAATAATCGTTCTGCTGAGCGTTTCATTGATACTGTGATTGATCACGTTGCTGTACGAATCTTTGCGGAAAACCCTTAAATCTTCCCTGATCCTGTCGAACACCACGATCGTATCATTGAGCGAATAACCGACGATTGTAAGCAGAGCTGCCACGATCGTCAGGCTCATTTCTCTTCCGGTAAGAGAGAAGATTCCCACCGTGATTAAAACGTCGTGGATCAAAGCTACGACGGCTGCCACTCCGAAGGTAAATTCAAAACGCCACCAGATGTAAAGGATGATGCCCAGAAGTGACCAGAAGATTGCCAGTAACATTTTTTCCTTTAATTCCCCGCCGATTTTCGGTCCGACTTCATCCTGTAAACGAACCAGTTTTTCGGGAACTATATTGTTCGGATAAGCCTGTTTTATTACGTTAATGATCTTCGTACCGATTTTCTCGCTGTCCTCACTATTTTCCTGGGTTTTGATCAGGAAGAAGTTTTTTGTTTTATTGGCACTGCTGATAGACTGAATTTCCACGCCTTCGATACCGGCTTCTTTCAGTTCATCACGCAGCATTTGAACATTGATTTGAGGAGCATCGGCAGTCTGCGGAGTTAAATCCAATTCCAATGCCAAACCGCCTGTAAAGTCGATACTGTATTTGGGACCACCGTTCACGAACAAAGAAATAACTCCTGCCAGGATAACAATGATCGAAAGAATGAACGCATACTTTCTATTTCCGATAAAATCGATATTTGTATTTGCAAAGAATCTCATTGTTACCTCCTAAATACTCAATTTTTCTCTGGCTGAATTTGTAATGAACAAATCAAAAATAGCTTTAGCCAGGAAGATAGCTGTGAACATGGAGCCTACGATACCGATAGAAAGTGTAACGGCAAAACCTCTGATAGGACCGGTTCCAAACTGATAAAGAACTAAAGCTGTGATCAAGGTGGTAACGTTGGCATCCAAAATCGTGATAAGAGCACGACTGAAACCGCTGTCCACCGCTGAACGAACGGTTTTACCTGCTTTCAGGTTTTCCCTGATACGTTCAAAGATAATCACGTTTGCATCCACCGACATACCGATAGTCAAAATCACACCCGCAATACCCGGCATGGTCAGCGTTGCTTCCAGCATGGTCAATATCGCAAGAATAAAGATAACGTTCACGATCAGAGCGATGTCGGCAATCAGACCGGAAAGACCGTAATATAAAAGCATGAAGACGAAAACCAGAGCCATTCCGATCAGAGCAGCACGGATACCGGCTCTGATGCTGTCCGAACCCAGAGTCGGACCAACGGTTCTTTCTTCGATAATTTTGACAGGAGCGGGCAGGCTACCGGCATTTAGCACGATAACCAGATCCTGAACTTCAGCCAGCGTAAACTGACCGGTAATTCTTGCTTCACCGCTGGGAATGCGACTTTCAATGCGAGGAGCAATATAAACGATATTATCCAGTAGGATAGCCAGACGTTCATTAATATTCTGAGCGGTAACATTTTTGAAGATTCTGGCGCCGGCTTTATCAAAAGTAAGCAGGATATACGGTCCCTGATCTTTGGGAGCATAACCCTGACCGATTTTGGTCTGAGCTTTTTCCAGATATTTTCCGGTAATTTCAGCTTTATCTTTCAATATGTAAAGTGGACGAGCTCCGTAAAGATCGCCTTTTTCCTCTTTACCCAGAGCCACCTGCAAACCGGCAGGTACAGCCTTCAAAAAACCTTCGTCTTCTAAAAGTTTTTTCAGAATAGGAATGTTTTCATAATCTATAGCGGCATTCATGTCATCCTTGGAAGTGGTAAGGTTGGTAAAGATATTCATATTATTATCTTCTTCCGTCTGTTCTTCCCCGGTGTCCAAAATATCTATCGCTTCTGCCGTATTACCGTCGGCAAACTCTTCTAAATAATCATATTTATCCAGATTATCCTGAAGATATTTATTCAATGCGTTAAAAGTCTCTTCTGCCTGGTCGTTACTTGCCAGCAATTTGAACTCGAGCATAGCAGTTTTACCGATCAGGTTTTTGGCTCGGCTCGGATCATCCAAACCCGGTAACTGGAGAATAATTCTGTTGGTACTTCCAACTCTTTGAATGATCGGTTCAGCAACACCAAATTGGTCGATCCTGTTGCGAATGATCTGATAGGCAGTTTTCACAGCATCATCTTTGTCTTTTTCAGCGATTTCCACATCGGAAAAATCTACTTCGAGTTGAATCTGAGATCCACCCTGCAAATCCAAACCGAGTTTAAGACTCTTTTCAGTCCAGAAGGAAGGTAAATCCTTGATCACCAGCGGAGCAAAGAAATAAGCTGTAACGAGCAGAACTGCAATGATGATTAATCCTCTAATTTTACTGTTCTTCATTACTTTAGAACTCCTTATAATTTCTTCTATCTTCTACATCATTTTAAGTGAATCAAAAAGTATTTTGACGGTTCGGCAGTCAAGTACTTTGTAATGGTTATTTCTATTGGGAAGGAACATCGGCTTTAAAACCGATATCTTTGGTTTCCGGTACTCCCGGTAAAGTGATTTCACCATTTTTATCTTCAAAATTCTCGATATTCTGCTGTAAAATTTTCATAAACTGCTTGGCGTGCTGCGGAGTAGAGACGATGCGGCTGTAGATTTTTGCATGCGGTAATCCGGGTAAAATTCTGCCGAAATCCATGATGAATTCCGAGGGAGAATGAGTGATCATGCAGAAATTGGCATAAACGCCTTCGCCCACCTGTTCATCGATCTTGATATTGATCTTCTGTTGTTTGTTATTATTCATTTTCGCTCCTTCGATTTTCTTTATTTTTCTTTTGCTTTTGCCAGATCAGCAATTCCTGCTCCACATTATCCGGGATCATGTCTTTCAAATCGCCGCCCAGTTCCACTACCTGGCGCACCATGGTCGAGCTGAGATAAAGATATTTATTATCCGGCACAAAAAACACCGTATCGACTGCCCGGTTCAGCTTCTTATTCATCAACGCCTGGGAAAGCTCGTATTCAAAATCCGAGACGGCACGCAGACCGCGGATCATGACTCTGGCATTTACTTTTTTGGCAAATTCCACCACCAAACCATGGAAAGGCATCACTTCCACATTGGGCAGATGTTGCAGAGCTTTTCGGCAGATTTCCACCCGCTTTTCCAAATCGAAAATGGTGTTTTTACCGGTATAATCTGCCACCGCCAGAATTACTTTATCGAACATTTTCACAGCTTTTTCCAGTACATCGATATGACCGTTCGTGATGGGATCGAAAGTACCGGGATAAATGGCGAGTTTCATTTCATACCTCTCTTTTTTCCAAATCCCCGATTTCTTTCGGAATGTTGGCGGAAAGGTTTTTGTAACCGGTTTTTGTCACCAGGATATCGTCTTCGATGCGGACACCGATTTTTTCTTTCGGGATATAGATTCCCGGTTCCACCGTGATCACATTTCCGGCTTCCAAAGGCGTTTCACGCGGTCCCACATCGTGAGCTGCCATGCCCAGATGATGCCCGACGCTGTGCATATAATATTGGAAATAATCTTTCTTGTCTTTAATCAACTTCAATCTGATCAACGCTTCGGAGATCAATTCCACGGTTTTCTTGTTGAGTTCTGCCAAAGAAATTCCCGGCTTGATCAGCGAGATAATCTCTTTATTTACATTCAACACTTCCTCATAGACCGCTTTCTGACGGGCAGAAAATTTGCCGGAAACGGGGAACGTGCGGGTTATATCCGAGCTGTAACCGTTACATGCCAATCCCAAATCCATCAGGATAAGATCGTTTTTACCGATTTTGGAATTATTTTCGCTATAATGCAAAGTGGTGGCGTTCACACCGGAAGCGATGATCGGATGAAATCCCAGATGGCGGAAACCCGCTTTTTTGGAAGCATAAAGCAGTTCGGCTTCCAATTCGTATTCCATCATACCGGGAGCTGCGGCTTTTCTCATATTTTCGATGCCTTCGCCGGTCACATCTATCGCCGTCTGCATTTGCTGGATTTCCCAATTATCTTTCACTGCCCGTATCGGCGAGATTTTTGGCATGACTTCCTCGACGCTAAGCGCCGGAAAATAATCTTTTATTTTTCGGGCAAAAAGCTGCTGTTTATTGAGCGGTTTATTTAAATCACAAGCATTCAGGTTCACATAGCATTTGGCGATTCCATTCAACAGAAATCCCAGGCGTCTATCTAATTCATCCAGAAAAAAAACGGCGTGAATACCGGAAGTTCGGGCAGCTTCTTCTTTGGTAAGTTTTTTTCCTTCCCATACTTCCATTTCGGGAATGCCGCGCTCGATGAATAAGAAATTCTGCTTCAAACCTTTTATGCGTCTCTGCACGAAAATCGCCTCCGGAATTTCCAATCCGGTAAAATAAAGAAAGTTGTTTTCCTGCCAGAAATAACGGGGATATTCGGAGGCAGAAGCACCGAAAATAACCACAGTTTCGTTGTCGCTAAGTTGGTCGTGCAGCTTTACTCGCCTTTCTTCAAAAAACTTCATTTTTCTTACTCCCAATTTTCTTTTGAAAAAAGCTGTTTTCTCACCCGATGATCAGGTTGCCGTAAAGCCCGTCGAAGCCGGGAGGATCGAACCTGAACTCACCACGCTGCACAGCTAAAATCCGGTTGATAGTTTTTGGGCTAATTCTTTTGTCAAGCATAACCTCAACCCCGGCGGACTGCCAAAGAGCTATTTCGGAAGGGAAAATTTCCATAATTTCGCGGAAAATTTTGTCCACTTTCGGAGACATTACATTCTTCAAATTTAATGATGTGGCGACCACTTCCACCAGCGGGATCAGACGCTTGAATTTGCGTTTCATTGGAATGATCTTCTTATCTGTCAATTGCAGGCAACGCTGCTGCACACCCAGGTTCAGGCGTTTACCGCAGATCGGGCAGATCAAATTTTGAGGCGGATTTTCCCGGAAAATTATTTCATGTTCGTGTCCGACTCGATTTGCCCGGTGCCCCGTGAGGAAATAGCGTCCTTCCGCCGGATTGAATTCCGCCGTGAAATCCACCCGATTTTGGCGCAAAGCAGCAATGATAGAATTATAGGTTTTATCTACGGTTTCCAGAACTGTGAACTCTCTGCCGATCCGGTTGAGAGCTGCACTGTGACAATCGCTGTTGGAAATAAACGTCAGTTCTGCCAGTTCCGGGATTTTTTCCAGCATGGCAGGATCGGCGCTGAGTCCGGTTTCGATGCAATGGATTTGCGGTTGAAATGCTCCGTAAAATTCCGGCATTTCCGCCAAATTATTTTTGCTCCCCAAAATGCCGTCCGGCGTCATCACATGAGCAGGTACGATCTCGATCAGCGGATGAATATCGGCGATTTGGAAAAGCTGATCTTCTAATTCTTTTTGAGAATTCGAGACGATAAAAGGTCGTCCGATGGTGTTCTTCATTTTCCACTTTTGCATCAAATTCTGCATTTTTGCGATGGAAGCAAAATCCGGGAAAAAGATGATGTGATGAGCTACGGTTTTGTTTTTATAACCGGCAAGCTGTGTGGAAAAAATCACTTCGGTTTGCAGCAGGAAACGGCTGGAATCGTTCGGTAAAGAAAAGAGCCCTGCTTCCATTTCGGTGAGTTCGTTTCTCAGTTCTTCGGTGCGGGGCGGATACAAACAATCGCCCGTTCCGAAAATATCGATGCCTTTCAGTTTCATCGTGGCAGATACTGCTTTTAGTTCTATTTGTCCCACTCCCCCGGCATAACCGGAATGAGAATGGAGATCGACGGCAAGTTTCATTGTATTTCATTTCCTTTCTATTGCCATCCGTCTTCGTTAAGACTACGCCGTGACAGGCAAAGGCACAAAGACACAAAGGGCACTATATTTCTATTTTTTCAACCACGAATTAACACGAATTTACACGAATTAACACGAACTGGTCACTGGTGAATTTGGAACCGCGGATGAATATGGATCGAAATGCTCGAGGCAATTCATCTCATTTCTCACCGCTCACAGTCTCCCCTTCACAAAGTCCGCCAAAGGCGGATAAATCTCCCACTCTCAAAGTCACACGGTCTCAAAGTCACACGGTCTCAAAGTCACACGGTCTCAAAGTCACCCTGTCTCAAAGTCACCCGGTCTCAAAGTCACCCGGTCTCAAAGTCACAGATTTTCCAGTCGTTTCTGCGCTTCCGTTCCCCACTGGCTGGTACGTCCGTATTTATCGATGATGCGTTCGTACATCTGGCGGGCTTTGGTTTTCTTGTTCATCTCCAGGTAGGCTTCTCCGGCTTTCAGTTCGGCAGAAGCAGCCCAATGTGTGAACTTGGGATATTCATAACCGACCTTCAGAAATTCCGAAATGGACTGCACATAATCTTCCATTCCGAAATAAGATTCACCGATCCAATACTGAGCTTCGGCTTTCACTTCGTCGTCTTTCAGAAGCGGAATGGCACGGGCAAACATGTCGGCGGCATCTTTGAATTTGCGGTCACGATAATAACAATAAGCAATGTCGAAAATGGTCTGAGCTTCCAATTTTTGATCGCCCCATCGTTCCAAAATGATCTGATAGGCTGCGATAGCTTTCTGCCACTCCTCGATGGTTTTGCACACATAAGCAAAATTGCGGGCGGCATCGAAAGCCAGAGCGCCGTTTTCATCATTTTCGATAACCTTGTAATAATGCTCCAGAGCCTCTTCATATTTTTCGTTGGAAAAGTTGATCGTTCCTAACTTGAGATGTGCCTGATTGCTCATATCTTTGTCGATGGAATTTGCCACGGTGGTAAAATCCTCTTCCGCTCCGGTCAGATCGTTCTGTTCCATCTGCGTTACACCGCGCCAGAAATAAGCTTGGATGCGGGTGGAATTGTCCACTTTTTTGCCTTTGATCAGGCTGGTGAAAATGCCGAGGGCTTTCTTCTTATCCAATTTTTTCTGATAGATTCCGCGATTTAGTTCGACCTGATTTATTTCTTCGTCGGAAAACATTTTGCGGAATTGATCGGTAAGTCGTTCCGCTTTTGGACGGTTATCGATGCGATAGAGAGCAATGATATTTTCCAAAGCCACCTGCTTTATGCCTTTGTAAGCGGCATATTTCTCCCCGAGTTTATCGATGATAACTTTATAGTTTTGAGCAGTTTCCAAATACTCTTCCTGTTGGAAAGCGATTCTGCCGAGAATTTCATAATTCTTCAGATCGTCTTTATTTCGTTCCGTCAATTCGGTGAAAGTGTATTTTGCCATCTCCAGTTCACCGGATTCGTATTGCAACTGTCCGAGCCGGGAAAGCGTTTCGTAATCTTTATTCACGATGTGCATGAGTGCAATTTTCCCATTTTCCACATCACCGGAAATGAGATAATCTTCTGCCAGTTGCTTCCAATATTTATCGTTCTGCTGCTCTTCCGGTAGCATTCTCATATATTTGATCACATTATCGTATTCCGCGATGGAACGCAGGATGTTGCAGAAATAATTGATCACATTATCAAAGCCGGCAAAATGACCGCCGTTATTGATGAGAAACGCCAGTTTATCACGCGCTTCGGTGGTATTGCCGGTCTCGTTTAGCGTAACGGCATAATGATAATAGATCTGCGGTCTTTTCAGATCGATATAAGAATCGGCAAGCCGGTAGTTACGCAGCGCCTGGTCGTTTTGATCTTTGGCATAATAATCTTCGGCAAGCGTGATCTTGGCAGCATAAAATCCGGTTTCGGGGATGGAACCGTCATTTTCCAAAACTGCGGCGTAAATAGCGGAACGCGGCACATCATTTTGCTCCTGATAATACAGATAAAGCTGATAACGAAACTCGTTGGCACTTTCGCCTTGCGGATAGTTATGAATGTAATCGTTCAGATTTTCCGCCAGTTGGGAAGTGACTTTGCGTTCCTCGATCAGGTCACGTTTCAGGTTCAGTTCGCTGATCCAGCGTTGCTGCTGCTGAGGATCGAGTTTATCCGTAAGCTCTTGCAAATCCGCCAAATCACGCTGCATCAGGTTATTCTTCGATTCGGCTTGATGTTTGTCTGCCAGTTGCAACAGCAATTTTGCTTTGTTATAGATCGCTGTGTCGCTGTCATCGTTTTCCAGAATCTGCAATGCCTGTTCATAATTTTTCAAATCCTGGGAAAGGATGGCGATGATAGCGGATTTCAAAGCCTGTTTATCGCTATTTTCGGAAAAAGTAACGATGCTTTCCAGCAGAGAATTGAAAGCGTTTTCATAATCTTTTTGCTTGAATTTCTTTAAATAATCGAGGCGCTTCAGCACTTTTTCTTGGAAATCGGCATCGTTCATACTTGCCGTATCAATCTGCTGCAAAGCTTCCAAAGCCTGATCGTTTTTATCCTGGTTCTCGTAACAGAGAGCAACTTTGTAAAGCGCTTCATTCAGAATATCAGTCGGCGCATAACCGCTGATAATGCGGTTATAATAGTTTTCTGCTTTGGGAAAATCTACCATTTTCTCGAAATAAATATCACCCAGTAAAAGCAGGATTTCATTTCGTTCGGCAAAAGGCGAATCGAGAAGTTTTTGATAAATTCCGATCGCCGTCATGAGCTGACCTTCCTGCAAACGCAAACCGGCAGTCTGCAAATCGCAACGATACAGCATTCCGGCATCATTGGTAGCAGCTTTGGCATTTTCTATGAAAGTCTGAGCATTTTCCGAATCGTTCAGTTTTATGTAGGCAGCAGCGATTTTGAGCAGATATTCTGCCTGGAGCGGACTATCCCGAAAAACCTTTTTAAAGCCGGCATAATCATCGATTACCTGTTGCGCTTTGTCCAGATGCAATTGCGTTTCGGCATAAAGCACGATGTAATGATCCAGATCGGCAGAATTATTGAATTTATTGATGAGCTTATCCAGTTGCTGGTAAGCCGGCAGGTATCTTTTCAACTCGATTTGATACAGAGCCAGTTTCAAACGTAACGGCTCTTCAAAAAGGCGCGGAATATCGCTGCTCATTTTCTTTTCCAGCAGTTCGGCGGCAGCAGCAACACCGGCAGATTTTTCTGTCAGTTCCACCTGCATTTCCAATCCCTGCCAGGCAGCGTTATGATTTGGATATTCTTGGGAAATCCGGTCGAGCATCTGCTGTCCTTCCTCCACCAGATTGGCGGCATAACAGATTTTTGCCATGTTCAGCAAAACATCCGGCAAGTATGCACTGTTTTCGTAATCCCGCAGAAATTTGCGTCCCCTTTCCAAAGCGCGGTTATATTCCTGCAATTCGTAAAGTGATGTGAGATATAACGATAAAGATTGTTCTGTAAAATTTGAAAGCGGATATTTGCTCAGAAGTTCGTCGCAGGAAAGAGTCGCTTCGTCATATTTTTTTTGCATTACCTGTACAGAGGCAAGATTGAACAGAACTTCATCCCGGAATGTGTTGTTGGGAAAGCCTTCCGTGATTTTCCTAAAGGAATTTTCCGCCAAAGCATATTGTCCTCTTTTCCAGTAGCATTTTCCGGTATAGAAAATCGCTTCCTGTGCCGCTTCGGAAGTGGGAGAATACGCCACCACTGCTTCAAATTCTTTGATTGCTTCCTCGTATAATTGATCGTTATATAAATCTTTCCCGAAATCGAGATCAGCCGACAACGCTGCCCAGGAAAGAATAATAGCCAGGAATAATAATCGTTTCATCCTACCTCCCCGAAGATTATCCACAGGATATTCTTCATTTTATATTATCTCTTCGCCCTATTTATAAGCCAATCCATAGTTTTGGGACTTACCGGAATGTCAACTGAGAATTACGCAGAACGCAATTTAAGCGCGTGGTGGAAAACACTTCTTTGAAAATAACGATTCCCTTGTCTCTGAAAGAATTGAACTAATTTTTACAATGTTTACTTGTTAGTTAAACCGCTTTGCGGTTGTGTTTTTTTTTCGCTCCTGCCACAGGTTGAAACCTGTGGATACTCACATCGAACTACTTTGCAGTTTATGAAAACGTGCTGCATAATTCAATTTATATAAACACCGCCAATTTAAATATGTCGTTTGATGGATGAACTGTCTTCTCAAGCTTCCCAATTTAATACTTGACGCTGTGACTTATCTCAGATTTTAGAATGTGAGTGAATTTCTAAATAAAAGTTAGAAATTTAAGATAAATTATGAAAAGAATTGGAATTATTATTAGTTTGTTGTTGGCAGTCTGTTGGCAGACCGAAGCTGCGACTTTACGAATCGCCACCGGCAACCGGGACGGGGTTTATTTCCGGCTGGGAAAAACCCTCGAAAAGCTTTTGGAAGCCGCAGACGAACATCTCGACCTGGTCGTGCTGGAGACTTCCGGTTCCAATGAGAATGCCGAATTGCTTTATCGCGGAGAAGCCGATCTGGCTTTCATGCAAAACGACGTCGCCTACAATTTCTGCCATCGTGAGAATAAACTGCCAGAAAACGGTAAAGAACTGCAGGGATTGATTTCGCTATATTCCGAAGTAATCCAGATCGTGGGGAAAAAGAGTCTTTTCATTCAGGAAATGGAAGATTTGCGGGGAGAGCCTGTGGCAGTGGGCGAATTGCAAAGCGGTACGATCCGCAATGCTTACGATATTTTGCGCGCTTCCAACCTGAAAGACCGGGATATAATTCCCCAATATCTGCCCTTTTCGGAAATCAGAAATGCCTTCCTGCAAAACGAGATCAGCGCCGCCTTCATCACTGCCGGACTCAAAGTCGATCTGTTGCAGGATTTGTCGCCTTCCGTGAATTTCATTCCATTGGAAAAAGAAACGCTGCTCAGTTTGCGGGAAAAATGTCCTTATTTCGTGGCAACCACGATTCCTGCCAATACTTACATCGGGCAAACGGAACCGGTGAATGCCGTGGCTGTACGCGCTCTTCTCGTTACCGCCGCCGAGATCGATCCCGCTCTGACAGAGCAGATTTGCCACGTTATCTTTCATAACAAATCGGAACTGAAAAAAGCCCATCCGATCGCTGGTCAGATCAAAGTGAGCAGTTCCCGGCGCGGCATGTCGATAGAACTTCATCGCGGCGCTGAAAAATATTACCAGAAAAGCACTATCATCGGCATCCTTACCGCCATTCTGATCATTCTGCTCCTGGTTTTACTGATGATCCGTTTCAAACATTTCGTACACAAGATCGGCAAATCGGTCATGCGCCATCTGCGGCAGAATATTCAGTTCCGCCTCGGCTGCGTCATCGTTTTACTTTTCATTTTGGGAACGATCGGAACCTATTATTTCGAGCATTCTGCCAACGAGCAATTCGACACGATTTACAAAGCTTTCTGGGCTACGATCGTGTATTTGCTCAGCGGCTTCGATATAGAACCATTCACCACGGGCGGTCGCATTTCCGCCTTCCTGCTGCTGATCGGTGGCATGGGAATTTTAGGTACCGTGGTGGGAAATATCGCTTCAATTTTTATGAAGGAAGGAGTGGAAAAAATGCCAAAAAATGTGAAAAGACATATTGCCATTTGTAACTGGAACAAACGTGGCGAAACCATTATCGAAGAGCTGCATCATCCCAGCGCCGAACCGGATACCGAGATTCTGGTGCTTACGGACAGCGATTTGAACGAAAAAGAACTGCGCGAGAACAGTAACCGTTATGCCAACGTCTATTTCATCAAAGGAAAGCCGACCAGCTACAAAACTTTGAAAGATGCCCGTATCCATCTGGCAAAAAGTATCATTATTCTTTCACCTGCCGAAGATAAAGAGCCCGATCCGAAAACCATTCTTACCTGTCTGGCTATCCGCCAGTTGCAAAAGGATTTACAAGAAAATCACGCTCCTCACATCATCGCCGAATTGATGGACCGAACGAATCGGCAGATTGCTTTGGATGCCGGAGCCGACGAAATTGTTTCCGCCGGATTTTACCGTACCGGAATTATGCTGCAAAGTGCCCGTTATCACAATCTTTCCGACATTTTCCACGAACTGTTGATCTACGAAGACCATACCTCTTCCATCTACATTATCGACAGCGACAAATTGCCACCGGCATTGGAAGGAAAAACTTTCCGGGAAGCTGTGGATATTTTCAATCGTAGCCGGGATGATAAGAATCCGGTCATTCTGATCGGTGTACGCCGCAACTGCCACGCTAACGACGGAAGCCGAGAAAAGGCGCATGTCATTCTCAATCCGCGGGAAAACGAGGTTTGCCCCAACGGTACATTCGAGAAATTTGAAAAAGGAGATGCGCTGGTAGTGATCGCGCAATCATATCCAGACCTTTCGCATATAAAATAAACATTCATGCTAAAAAAAATCATTCTGTATTTTCATCAAAAACTCTGGCGAACACTGTTTCTGGTTTGTGCCGGAGTGTTGTTTGCCGTTACTCTCAGCAGCATTATAAATATAGAATCGGTGAACCTGCTGAAGCAAAAAGTCGCTCTTCC
Source organism: Candidatus Cloacimonadota bacterium (assembly GCA_036825175.1). Taxonomy (GTDB): domain Bacteria; phylum Cloacimonadota; class Cloacimonadia; order Cloacimonadales; family TCS61; genus B137-G9. The sequence continues at coordinate 4,502 of DAISYT010000009.1, read as the reverse complement.
GTTGCAGGTAATTTACGCTGCTTTGATCGGATTTATCGCTCCGGGTCCCCGCTACATCCTCTACCCCATTTTAATCAAATTATACGAATTCGGAATCAATCTGGGTGTGATTGTTGCACTCATTTCCGGGCATGTGCTCATCGAACCTTCCACCGTTCTCGTGGAAGCCGGTTTCTTCGGATATCGTTTTCCTATTAAACGTTTTGTCGTTTCGTTCATCGTTACCTTCCTGGCAGGAATGGTTTCATCCGTTTTGGGAAGTTATGTATGGTAAAACGTCTAAAAAAAGCAGGAGCGGACATCAAAATCGCTTTTCTTCTGATCGCTTTGTCGATAGTGATCATGCTGGTTTGCAAGCTGAATTTCCTTTCCATTCTTACCATCAATAAAGCGATTATCTTCAAGATCATTTATCTTACCGGATTTGCCATCGCTATTTCCACCGCCATTCATTTTCTCATTCCCGAAGATTTAGCAGAAAAGCATCTGAAAGACAACAAACTGATCCATCTGTTTTACGCTACTTTGTTGGGCGTACTCACCCCCGGACCGGTTTACGCCATTTATCCCATCGTTTTGGAATTGCGTCGCAAAGGCGTGGGAAGCGCCATTTTGGTGGCTTACCTTACCGGACAAACCATTATCGGACCGGCACGCGCTCCTTTCGAGATCGGGTTATTCGGCTGGAAGTTCTATCTGTATCGCATTCTGCTGGCTCTGATGATGGGACCGCTGGCGGGAGTTTTGTTCATCGCTTTTTCCAAAGTTTGGCCCGATCGGGAAATACGAAATCCTTAACATGATCATGTTTTCTCTGATCTTCCTTACCGGAATCGTTGCCGGATTTCTAAACACACTGGCAGGCGGAGGTTCCATTCTGGCACTTCCTGTACTGATTCTGGCGGGTCTTCCCTCACCGCTGGCAAATGCCACTAACAGAGTTGCCATTCTTTTGCAGAATATCATTGGTTGTGGCAAATTTCACCGGCACGGTTTGCTGCAAGTTCGTCCTGTTATTCACATCACCATCGCAGCTTCGATGGGAGCTATCGCCGGTTCACTGCTTGCCGTGAAAATTTCGTCCGCCCTTTTCGATAAAATTTTGGGCGTTATTTTTATCTTCGTGCTCTTTATGCTGTTACGTCCCAAAAGAAAAAGCTCCGCTACCAAATCATTACCACCCTGGCTGGAAATGCTCATTTTTTTGTTAGTCGGCTTTTACGGCGGATTTGTTCAGGCTGGAGTCGGTTTTATCTTTTTGGCTACGCTCAATCTGATCGAAAGATACAACCTGGTTCAGGCAAATGCGGTAAAAGTATTTATCATCATGTGTTACACGGGATTTGCCGTCATTGTTTTTGCCATATCCGGCAAAATTTTGTGGAAATACGGACTGGTTTTAGCCGCAGGCAACATGATCGGCGCCTGGCTGGGAGTGCATTTTGCCGTGAGAAACGGAGATCGGATCGTACGGATCGTGCTTACGGTCGCCATTATTATCGCCTGTCTAAAGCTGTTCGGCGGCTTGCAGTTAATCGGGATTTGATTTCAGCATTTGAGCAGGTCAGCTCATTAGTTTTTATTTGACAGCAAAAGAAACGGCAGGAATTTCTGCGAAGAGAAAAAAATGATTAAAAGGAAATTAAATGAAATTTCTCTCGAAACTGCTTCACTCGATTCTGCGGAAAAATCTGCTGGTTTATAACCTGCTGGTAACTTTTTCGGTGATCGTTATATTTTTCATTATTTTCGTCGCTCTTTCTGTCCTGCTGATTTTAGCGGCAACCGGTTATGCGAAAGCAGTTGGATTCGCCGCTTCCCTGATTTTGGAAAACATTATCGTGGCTTTGGCACTGCCCATTATCATTGGATTATTAGACTTTATATTTTGCATTTTATTGCTCTTCAGCAATTTGAAATTAACCAAACCCGAACAGGTATAAAAACTCTATGATCGGAACATTAGTAAACGTAGGCACCGTCATAATCGGTAGTATTATCGGTGTGATTTTGCGAGCACGATTTTCCAAACGTTTCACGGAAGTCGCTTTCCAGGGAATCGGACTTTTCACCATCTTTTTAGGCGTGATGATGGCGCTTAAATCGGAAGCTTATCTAATCATCATTCTAAGCGTTATCAGCGGTTCTCTTATCGGAGAAGCTTTGAATCCGGAAGCAGCGATGGATGCACTGAGCAACAAACTGAAAGGAAAGCTTAAATCCAAAAATGATATATTTTCAGAAGGTCTCGTCACCGCTTTCCTGCTTTTCTGCATGGGCTCGATGACGATTCTGGGAGCCATCGAAGAAGGATTGGGCGGCAGACCGAATTTGTTGCTCACCAAAGCCATTATGGATGGATTTGCTGCGATTGCTCTTTCTTCCGCTTTGGGTATCGGCGTCATGTTTTCCGTCATCCCATTGCTTGTTTATCAGGGCGGACTCACTCTTCTCACTGCTTTATTGGGAAATTACTTCAGTGAAATTTACATCAATAACCTGACCTCGGTAGGCGGAATTCTGCTCATCGGGCTGGGCATCAGGATTTTGGAATTAAAACAGATCAGGGTGCTGAACATGCTGCCGGCGCTCGTTATCATCGTTCTGCTAACCTGGATTAAAAGCATTCTATGAGAAAGAAGATGATCTCAGATTTAAGATTGCCGATTGTAAATGTAAGAAGGATTGAACCGATCACAAATCATAGATCGTTAATCGTAAATCGAAGATATGTTAGGATGAAAGATGATCTCAGATTTCAGATTGAAAAGCCTCAGAGAGGCGATCTATTATAGCCGGCTGCGGAAGCTGCCGGAAAAGGAACAAAAAAAGAAATTCAGCTCCGTAGGTGCGGAATGAATATCCAATAATCAACACGGAATAACCAATGAAGATTTATGGATGGAACGAAAGATTCAAATTTGAGAAGGAATAAATGATCAAATACATTCCTCTTAACCAAAATATTTTGCAAGCTGCCGTTGCAGAAATCAACGCCGGGAAATGCCTGCTACTTTTCCCTACCCGGCGCAGTAAATTGGCAGCCCTGAAACTATACCAGCCAAACTGGAATTTTGGAGAGCACAGCTTTCTAACCATGGACGAATGGAAGGAATCGCTGTTTGTTTCTGACCAACCGATCCTAAAAGAAGAAAAACGCACACTCGCTTTTTATCAGTCTCTCAGCCGTTCGGCTAAAGATTTTTTCCACCTGAATTCCTATTTTCAAATCATCGACTTTGCCAAAAACTTTTTCGACTTTCGCCAGGAATTAAAAGAAGAATTGGTGACAGATGACCGCATTCTGGAGATTTTGGAGCAGAAACAAACTGCCGGGGACTGGCAGTTAAAAACCTGGCAAATGCTGCTCTCCATCGAGGAAGATTACCGAACATTTTTGCACGAACATGGTTTTGCCGATCAACTTTTTCTGCGAGATAATCATCTATGTTCGCAAGAATTATCTTTTGATCGTATCATCGTTGTGAACCAGTTTTATTTCACGGAATTTGAGAAGCAGCTTCTGACTAAATTGAGCGATAAATTCGTCATTCTTTCCCAACTTCCGGCTGCCCGTTTCGATGAAAAAAATCTGCAAATTTCCAGCGAATTCAACGCTGCCGACATAAAGCCTTTTTTACCCGCGCCCGTTCATCTACATATTGCTGCCGATCAAACCGAAATGATCGCTCAACTGGCATCAGAACTGACAAAATCCGCTTCTGCGGAAATCATCGATTTCCAATTTGAAAAGCAATCTTATGCGCACCTTTTATCGAGACAGTATTTTGGCAAATCCACTTTTATTGGTTTTTCAGAAAGCCGCTTTTATCGTTTTCTGCAAACTATTCTCGAACTGGAAAACTCCCTGATTTGGGAAGGCAAACCTTTCCTGATCTCTCTGCAGGCGTTTCTGTCGCTGCTGGCAGCCGATGATCTGCTCGCTTATTTCCTGCCGGAGAAAGCACCGCGGGAACGGTTCCGAACCTACATTTTCGGGTTGATAGATCAGGATTTCAAATATCTCGACACCGAATTTTTCCAAACTAAAAATAGCGAATTTATGCCGGTTTGGCAGGCGATTTATTCTTTTTTACAGGAAGTGAACCAAATAAAATCTATCGCCGGCATGATCGATTTTCTGCGTGATCGTCTCGATCTTTCCTATCTGCTCGCCGATTTGGCAAACAAAACCAAGCTTGCCGAAACCCTGCTGCAATCTCTGGCTGATTTTGCTTCCATCGAAACCTGCGGCGTGGTCACCGATTGGCAGCAGATTTTCCCGACCAATACGGCGGCAAATCTGTTTAAATTATTTCTCGATTACCTCAAACCCAAAAAATTAAATCCGGAATTTTCAAATCGTAAAAACACGTTCGGGATCACAAGTTTGCAGGATACCCGCAATCTGAAATTCGACGAACTTTTCATGCTGAACGTGGTGGAAGGCGTGTTGCCGGACAGCAAACATGCCCAATTTTTACTCACCGAAAACCAGCGCA
>DAISYT010000008.1:0-17826 GCA_036825175.1 Candidatus Cloacimonadota bacterium | reverse complement strand
TTGGCTTAGGGGTGTCCCGAAGTTTCGGGACGGGGTGTGTAAAAGCATCGCAAAGATGTTTGTATAGAAAAGCCGTACCCCGACGTTGAGTAGTACCGCAAACATCCTGTTTGCGAGTCTGGAAAAGCTGTACCCCGACGTTGTAACGTCGGGAAGTAACGCAAACATCCTTGTTTGCGAAACGGACTTACCTCAATGTATAGGCTTGAAGTAAGAGCAAGGAAAGATTGCTTCGCTATGGAAAAGCCGGAAGAAGAACTCGCAATGACGCTGTACCCAGACGTGTAACGTCGAGAAATAAAATATGCCACGACGTGCAACGTCGTGGTACAGATGATTTTAATCGATTAATTTATTGAGTCGCTTCCAGTTCTTTGATCTTTGCTTTCAAAGCTGCAATTTGCTCGTTTTTTCGTTTTACCGTTTCTTCGATTTTTCTATCGATGATGCCATCGTATTCCAAAATGAACTTCAAAGATAGCTTGATCTTGTCAGCCAGTTTGGTGAGCGCTTCTTCATCTCTTTTGCTGTAAGATGAACCATCGATTTTAGCGCCCAAAGCCAAAAACCATTTATGATCCGCATCGTAAAGGATGGGAAGGATCAAAGCAAAACTGGCGATTTCCTGCGGATTCTCGTTAAGTGCATCGTAATTGCGCTGCAATTTGTTTTCCGGTAAAATGAGGTGAACATCCTGCACCACTGAATTTTCTTTGACGTCGCTACCACGGATTTCGTGAAAAATATAGGCTTTCCGTTCCTTACTGTAAGAGATCAAAGCCACCTTTTTTATGGGAAGTTGTTTAAGCAGATTTTCGCAGATGTATTCTTCAAAACCTTCGATCACACTTTCACCGGTGATGGAATCGGAGAAAGATTCCGTCTTTTCCAGAAAATCCAGTTCGGAAGTATTGAGTTTGCTATCCACCATCCTTTCCACACGCTGCCTTACCGGGTTGAAAAAGATCAGTAAGCCGATGGTGGCAGGAATCCCTCCGATGAATTCGGAACCCATAAACTTGCCAAAAAGTGTTTGCAATAATTCTCCCAGCGAATAATCCAAAAAGCCGAAGAAGACCACAAACACCACACCGATGATAGTATAAATCATGGTGCTGCGGATTTTTACGCCTAAAGCCGTTCCGGTGAGTAAACTCCAGGTGAAAGCGCCAAAGAACCACAGGACGCTAATCAAAAAAACGAGCACAGCTAAAAGAATTATCACGATGAGAATCGACATTTGAACGGTGATCATATTTAATTCTATTTGCCCGTCCGAAAGCAGGGTCAGGATAAAAGCGATAATCAGGACTACGAGTAAAGCTCCGACAGCGATAAAAAGACCTTTAAACGCATTCAGTAAACGTTTTAATTCGATCGAACCGGAAGATTTGTAAGACTTCCGAAGCCTGATGAAACTTGCCAGTAACCAGATAAAAGACCAGCAGATCAAAACCATCTCAAGACTGAGATGAAAAAATATTTCTGCAAAAATACAAATGCCGATCAAGCCAAGAGAAAGGTAGTATAATTTCTTTATTTTGAATAGACTGGAGATTTTTTCCAATATGAAATTATAGAACAACACTCCGATCAAACCGGCTGAAAAATAATTGAAAATGGTTAAATCGAGAACTGTGGAGATGTTGCCGGGACATGCCACCAACAGCAGGAAAAATACAATGAGTACGTTTTCATTATGCAGACTGTATTTCTGCAAAAGATAAGAATTAAAGAAAATAAAGAGCAGAAAAAGCAGGTTGAATCCGATGCTCACTAACGACGAGTAGTCTTTTTTTACCTGAATATTTACGGGTATTTCTTTTGGTGAAAGGCTGTCCCGATAGGTGATGGTCACCTGTTTCTTGCCGCTCAATTCATTTTGTAAAGCCCCTTTCATCTCAATTTGGTTTTTATTATTTTGGGAATAGGAAAAAATTAATCTGGCATTGGACTCGCTTATTTCAGTTTTAAATCTCTGAACATTCAAAGTATCGATTTTGAGGATTTCTTGATTATTTAAAACGGCAATCAGAGTGGAATCGCTGATTTCCACGGCTTTTCCGTCTGCTAACCGGAAGGGAAGTTCCCGTTGGAAGAAGTCATCTTTCACTTTGAATGCTATGTTGATGATGTTCAAAAATAACAAAAGGAAAAAAAGTAACCAGGCGGTCTTATGCAATGGCTTCACAATTATACCCTTCATTTTCAACTCCTGCGGGCAAAATAGTGCTTGACCAAATAAATGTCAAACGATTAAGGAAAAGGCAGAAATAAGAGAAGGATGAGATTTATTCCAATGAATGAAGTGAAAATAAAACGGCAAAAAACGCGTGTCATCAGGTTGGGGAATGTATTGATCGGCGGCGATAATCCCGTCTCGATCCAATCGATGACCAATACTCATACATCAGATGTGGCAGCGACGGTGGCTCAATGTGATAAACTGGCGGATGCCGGTTGTGAGATCATCCGGCTGGCTGTGCCGGATCAGGATGCGGCAGCAGCGATTACCAAGATCAAAAAGCAGGTGAAATTACCTTTGATCGCCGATATTCATTTCGATTACAAACTGGCTTTGGCTGCCATCGCAGCCGGGGTGGACGGTTTACGGTTGAATCCGGGCAATATCGGCAGTCAGCAAAATGTTATAAAAGTGGTGGATGCTGTTCGGGAGCGGAAAATACCTATCCGTATCGGTGTAAACAGCGGCTCGTTATCCAAAGAGATTTTACGAAAATACGGTGTTTCAGCGCAGGGAATTGTTGAAAGTGCTTTGGAACATGTGGCGATTCTGGAAAAAGCCGGTTACGAAGAAATGAAAATCTCCGTAAAAACTTCTTCCGTACCGCTTACCATCGAGTCTTACCGGCTGATCAGCAGTAAAGTGGATTATCCTTTGCATCTGGGCGTAACAGAAGCCGGCACGGATTTTACCGGTACGATCAAATCTGCCATCGGCATCGGTACATTATTGGCAGAAGGAATCGGCGATACGATCCGCGTTTCCTTAACATCTGATCCGGTAAATGAGATTGCTGTGGCTACCGGCATTTTGCAAACTCTTCATCAAAGACAGGGATTGGAAATAATTTCCTGCCCTACTTGTGGCAGAACGGAAATCGATCTGATCTCTTTAGCAGGCGAAGCGGAACAAAGATTGCAACCCTTCAGCCGCTATAATTTGAAAGTAGCTGTGATGGGTTGTGTGGTGAACGGTCCCGGCGAAGCACGCGAAGCCGATTATGGAATTGCCGGCGGCAAAAAAGAAGGACTGCTGTTCAAAAAAGGAGAAATCCTGAAAAAGGTGCCGGAAAATCGCCTGATCGATGAACTGATCGGACTTATCTCTGCCGATCTCACCCACAAAGAATCATGAGCCGATGCTGAAAAAAACTGTTTTAATTTTCGTCGCTTTCCTGTTTTGGATTCCATGTTTTGCAGAATTGCACATCGGCACGATCCGGTTCGAAGGCAATAAATCGATTTCGGAAAGCAAATTAGCTGCGACGATTTATTCCAAAAATGGTGCCATTTACGATCAACAGGTCATCAACGACGATGCGAAACGCATCGCCGATCTGTACAAAAACAAAGGTCTGCTGCACGTTCGGGTTCCGGCGCCGCAGATCATTACCGCCAGCCCGGAAAATATCGATGTGATCTTCCTGATTCAGGAAGGAAACGAGCAGAACATCGAACAAATCTTCGTGCAGGGAAATCGTTATCTTTCCTGCGAAAAAATAGCTGCCGATCTCAATCTGCGGAATATTCCACTTTCCCAGCTTTCCGCTAAAATGAAAGTTCTGCGGGAGTATTATGCCGATAACAGCTTTCTTTTTGCTTCCGTGAAATTGGACAGTCTGGTGCAGAAAAACGCTGCTTACCTGGCTTATCTGGAGGTGGCAGAAGGCAGCTTTTGCGAATTCGATGAATATAAATTCGTGGGAAATAAAGTCACGCAGGACGAAACGATCCTGCGAATTTCCCAGATTGAAAATATCAAAAAAATCACACCTGCCGTTTTGCAAAATGCGGCAGAAAATCTTCGTTCCAAAGATTATATCAAAGCCTGCGAGATTATTCCGTTGAATGGCAAACAATTGCTTTTTCAAATCGAAGAAGACCGCATGAGCCGGATCGCGGGCGTGTTGGGATATGATAATTCGCAAGCGGGGAAAAATAAATTTGCCGGATATTTGAATGTGGAATTCCTGAATTTATCCGGTACGGATCGTTCTCTCGCCTTGAATTGGGAGAGATTGGTGACGGATCAAACGACAGTGGAAATGGCATATCATGAATCAGGTTTTCGCCGCTTTCCGCTGGAAGCGGATTTTTCCCTGCAAAGGGAAGAGGTCGATTCCACCTACATTCGCACGCAATTCGATACGGATATTTACTTTCATAACCTCAGCAATAAATACGGTTTGTATATCGGCTTCGATGAGATTTATCCCGGCAGCCGCCGCCCGCGTACGGTGGAAAGTGCTTCGTATCGTAAAGTCGGTGCTTTCTGGGATTTTTCCGCGGTGAATTATGCCAAAAATCCGACCGGCGGTTATGCGTATTATCTGAAATACTATTATATTTTCAATAAAGTAGATCACAAAAATGTAACCAAACAGGCAGCAGAACTGGAATATGAGATTTATCATAAAATCCGACCCAAACTCGTTCTGGCAGCTAAAATCAATGTCGATGTGATCGAGAATAAAAAGCTAAATTATCTGGAATATTTTGCTTTGGGCGGTTATCAGAGTTTGCGTGGTTTCGAGGAAAATCAGTTTCAGGGTTATCGTCTGGGTTGGACGAATCTGGAATTGAGATTGCTGACTTCCCGCAATTCCCGACTTTTTCTTTTCACCGATTACGGGTATGTGGAAAACAGCGAATATACAATGAACGATCTGTTCGGATTCGGCTTCGGTATGAATATGCAAACGAAAGTCGGGTTACTCGGCATCACTTATGGATTCAGTTATCAAAACGGCGAACTAAGAAATCCTCTTGACGGAATAATTCACTTTGGCATTGAATCAAAACTGTAATTTGGGTGAAGAGAGTTAGGAGGATGAATGGATCGTGTTAGTCAACTGAAGGTTGGCGTTTATGTAGATGTTTCCAATATTGCGCATAACGGCGGCTACGGTATGCAGTATGATGTTTTACGGGCTTTTGCCTGCCGGAATAATGGCGTAGCCATACGTTTGAATTCTTATGTGGTTTACGATGAAGAAATGGCGAGAACAAATCCCGAGTATCGTCAAAAAGCAGAAAGTTTTCATTCCATTTTGAGAGATTTCGGTTATAAAGTTATCGTGAAAAAAGTGAAGTGGTACACGGATGAACACGGCAATCGCTACGGAAAATCCAATGCCGATCTGGATATGGCGGTGGATGCGCTGATGCAGTCGGAAAGATTGGATTATGTGTTGATCGTGAGTGGTGATGGCGATTTTGTGCAGGTGGTTCGCGCTTTGCAAAACAAAGGTTGTCGCGTGGAAGTGCTGGCTTTTAACAATGTTTCGCAGGATTTGAAAAATGAAGCAGATGTTTTTGCTTCCGGCTATCTCGTTCCGGAACTGATTCCGGTGGAATTGCACGAAATTACCAACGGCAAGAGAATCGCCCGCGGCGTGTGTTATTCCTATAATTATGAGAAAGGTTATGGCTTTATGCGATTCATGAAGGAAATATCCGGCGGACTCTGGATTACCGATTCGCGAAAACGGGAGTCAGCATATCAAACGGCTTTTGTTCACAGCTCCCAATTTCCGGCAAATCTCGATCTGAACAGACTTCCCAACCGGGAGATGATTTTCGAATTTGAATTGCGGGAAGTGGAAGGCAAAGGCTTACAAGCAGAGCAGGTAATGCTCATGGAAACTAAGTAATTATGAAATATGCAGTTATCGATGTAGGAACGAACAATATCCTTTTTCTGATCGCTGAACGGAGCGAAGATAAAATTATCATGCTGCACCGCGACGCCAATATTACCGCTCTCGGTAAAAATATGAAAAATGGATTACTCTGTCCTTCCGCCATCAAAAGAACAAAAAGGATTCTTACCGATAATATCGGATTTGCCAGGATGTTTACCGATAAGATCATCGTCGTGGGAACCAGTTGCTCGCGGGAAGCCACGAATATTAATTTATTGGGCGATTGGTTACAGCAGAGACATCATTTAAAATATACGATTATTTCCGGCGAGACGGAAGCTAATTTGAACGGATTGGCTAATATTAAAGAATTTCCTGAATTTGAAAATATTATCATGTTCGACGTGGGTGGCGGTAGCACCGAATTTTCGGTTTCACAAAAGGGTAAGATCATTTTTAATCAGAGTTTACCTCTGGGTATCCGCCGTTTGGATAATCAGTATGCCGGTGACTTTGCCCAAAAAACAGAAGCAACGCGCCAGATTTTACAGGCATTGCATCTCCCGAAAATTCCAAATACGCCAGTTATCGGCATCGGTGGCACGGTGACCAGCCTGAGTGCTTATAAACAGCATCTTGCCAAATACGATGGTTCTTTGGTGCATAAAAGTCGTCTTACCAGAACCGAAGTCGGAGCGATGCTGGAAGAATTCCAGAATATGACGGACGATGAAATTGCTTTTGTGATGCCGTTCGACCGTTATCGAGCCGATATTATTGCCACCGGTACCATGATCGTACAGGAAATCTTGGATCGCTTAGATATATACGATTTTTATATCAGCGACCGCGGATTGCAATTCGGAATTTTGCGGCAGAGTCAGGCGGAATTAGAAAAATATTTGTAAACGAGGATTGGATGTTAGAATTGAAGCATCAAAGCGGAGAACCTAAAATCATCCGCATCAAGGGACAGGAAATCAGCCGGGATAATTTTACCATGATTGCCGGACCCTGTACCATAGAAAATTATGAAGATCTGCTTTCCATTGCTGTTCACCTCAAAGAGAGCGGAATAAAATATCTGCGGGGTGGCGCTTACAAACTGCGCACTTCTCCCTACAGCTTTCGCGGATTGGGGCAGGAAGGATTACGATATCTCAAACAAGTAGCCACTGAAACCGGATTGATTTCGGTATCGGAAATCGTTGCTTGTGAAGATGTGGAAACGATGAGCGAATACGTGGACATCTTGCAGGTGGGAACGCGTAACATGCACAATTACCGGCTGTTATGGAAATTGGGAAAGGTTAAAAATCCGGTGATTCTGAAACGTGGCATGAGCAGTACGATAGAAGAATGGTTACTGGCAGCGGAACATATTCTGGAAGCGGGAAATCCGAATGTAATTTTATGTGAAAGAGGCATTCGTACTTTTGAAAATTATACCCGTTACACGCTGGATATTTCTGCCATTCCTGCCGTAAAGAATTTGAGTAATCTGCCGATAATCGTCGATCCTTCGCATAGTTCCGGCAGACGGGAAATGATCAAATCGCTCAGTTGGGCAGCTATGGCAGCCGGAGCCGACGGCTTGCTGATCGAGACACATTTTAATCCCGATGCCACGGTGTGCGACAGCCGACAAACCATCGATTTTAAAATTCTGGAAGAAATATTAGCAGAAAAAGAACCATTATTGGCTTTGTGGGGAAAGAAATAAGTACTATTACTGTTGGTCGGAATAGCTTTCTGTCAGCAATCTGGAAATTACCTTTTTCTTTTGACATCAAATCTGACCCAAACCAATTCAATTATAAGAAAAAATAAAAAAGAGGAAATGTGGAAAATCCCGATTGGCTCAAACTCGATAATGCGGCGAATATTTATCCGGCAACATCCAGCCCGAAATCGCCGACTCAATTTCGGTTGAGCGTTACCCTGACAGTACCCGTCAAATTCGATTCTCTGCAAACTGCCTGGGACAGGATGCTAAAGCGTTGTCCGTATTTTCAGGTTTATCTGCGCCGTGGTTTTTTCTGGTATTATCTGCAACGTCATCAGGACATTCCACCCATCGAATTGTTGGATGTAATTCCCGCTACTTTCCAAATCAAAAATAAAAAAACGCATCTCATCAGAATCGGAGCACGGGGAAGAACCATCGCCATCGATTTTTCGCATATTATCACGGATGGCAACGGCGGCATGAGATTCTTTCTGGGCTTACTCAGTGAATATTTTCGTTTGGAAGGCATGGCTGTTTCCAAATTGGCGGGAGTACCGCAACCCGAAGAACAACCGGCAGAAAACGAATTCGAGGATGCGCATCGCAATTTCTTTTCCGGAAATCTGCCCAAACCAACCAAGCTTTCAGCTGCTTATCATTTATCGGGAAGTCCGGTCAGAACAGCACAATTCAAATCCATAACCGGTATCGTTCCTGTTGATGAAATGTTGTCCATAACCAGGCAATACAAAGTATCCATTACCGAATTTTTAACAGCAGTTTATTTGCTGGTTTTATTAAAAATTTACCAGCAGGAAAGTCTGGCTGCTCATTCTGTAATACGTTTGCAGGTACCGGTGAATATGAGAAAATACCAATCCTCTGCAACCATGCGTAATTTCTCACTTTTTGTTTCACCGGAAATCGATGCCAAGTTTGGTGAATATTCCTTTGAAGAAATTTTGAAGAGAGTGCATCATACTATGCAAATCCAGATTAATCGTAAGGAACTGGGGCGGCAGGTTTCGCGTAATGTAGGCGGTGAAATGAATATGTTCGTCCGCAGTGTACCACTTTTATTTAAAGATATATATCTGGCAGGGCTCTATCGTAGCCTGGGTGAAAAATGCTATTCAGGAGTGCTTTCCAATTTAGGTCCGATCATGGTTCCCCAAGAAATCGAAGCAAAGATCGATTTTTTTTCTGCCTGCCTTCTGCCCAATTTCCAATTAAAAAAAAGCTGCGCGATGCTCTCTTTTAGCGAAAACATGATCATTCGGTTTAATAGTGTGATCGAAAGTACGGAAGCCGAAAAACTTTTCTTTACAAAACTGGTCGAGATGGGAATTCACGTTCGGGTGAAGGAGGAACAAAATGCCGATCTGTAAAAAATGTGGTGTGGAAATCGATGCTGCGGCCGAGAGGTGTCCGCTTTGCGGAACTAGCCAAAACGCCGAATCTTGGGATCTGACGCCAAACCCAGTAAATGAAGCAGTCGAAGAAAAAGTTACCTCTACTCATCCCTGGTTTCTGGAATTATTCACCTTTTTTGCCATCGCCGGTTTCATCATCGTATTTGCCGTCGATTTCGCTTATGGAGCCAATCTGACTTGGTCGCGCCTTCCGTTGATTTCCATCGTGTTCACCTGGTTATTTGCTTTCTTCATCGTTCACCTTAAGAAAAAACCGTATTTGCTGGTAAGTCTGGAGACGCTGGATTTGATTGTCTTCTTATGGCTAATGGATCGTTGCTTGCCGGCTTATTCCTGGTTTTATAACTTAGCACTACCGGTGATTTTGGTGGCGGGTATACTTTTTCTGCTGGTCATTCTGTGGATCCGATCGTTCCGCTTGTCCATTTTCCGCGCTCTCTCGGTCGGTACGCTGTCAGTGGGAGTTTTTTTGCTCTGTCTGGAATTCATTCTCAACCGTTTTCATGGCTTGCCGGTCTTCATCAGCTGGTCGCTGGTAGCATTTGCCTGCATATTGCTGGTGAGTGCGCTCTTCCTCTACCTGGAAAGGAAATTTAATAAAAACAATCTGCACTGGAAAAAGTATTTTCGGGTTTGAACTCATTTCAAATCCAACAAAGGAGAAATCTACAATGTATAAAATTGTTAATGCAAAAGATTATACCGGCGGTATCGAAGCAGCCGCTCGTTATATTCACAGCAAATGGTCACGCGAGGAGACATTTCCTTTTTATTTGGATGCAGTCACTCATTCCTCCGAGGAAAATAAGCCTCTGCCGCGTTTTTACCTGATGCTGGACGGCGAGAAAATTATCGGCAGTTATGCACTCCTAATCAACGATCTGATCAGCCGCCAGGATTTGTATCCCTGGTTTGCCTGCCTGTTTATCGAGCCGGAATATCGTGGACAAAAACTGCCATGGGAAATGATGAAAAGCGCTGCTACCGAAGCAAAAAAGTGGGGATTTAAGACTCTTTATCTTACCACCGATCACGACGGTTATTATGAAAGATACGGCTGGAAAAGAATGGAAGATGGCTACGATCTGCACGGCGAACCTAGTAGAATATACTTTTGGAACATTGGGGATTAATTCGATCTGAATTTCTGAACCGCGGATAAACGCCGATCAACGAAGATGATGATTTTTTTGCTTCCAATCTTCTCAACTTCACATCTTCACATCTTCACATCTTCACAAAGTCTTAATTAAAGGGCAGTTCTTAACTCATCGCTACGCTTATGAGTCAAGTCCTGCAGATTGCTGACAAGCTGATATGCTGAGTTGCTGACACACTCTCCTACTTTTCTTTTGACAAATAAATCTCAAAAATGTGGGTTGATTGTGTTGTATAAATTATTTTTGAGTTGGATTTAATGAGGGGAAATTGTGGGATTTATTATGAACAAGGCTGTTAATTATAGTTAGTTATGTGCAATATGAAATTATGAAAAAACACATTTTATCGATTATTTTATTAATTATATGCTTCGGGGTGTTATTTTCAAGTAATTATAAGATTGATATTCCACAATATTATAAATCCCCATGCGCTAATTACTATAGATATTTTTTTGATCATTTCCCTGATCTTTATAATAATAGCAATTTCCACGCTATTGACAGTCTTATAAATCTTAACCAATTTTATTGCATAAATAGATTTGAATTCAATGGAAAATTAGAATTGATTAAGATTTTAGTCGATATAAAAAGAAATACTTTTTCCAATTCGATTATTGATACTGAATTTGTAGAATCTATACTAAATGACTATTATTATAAGAAATCTTTTAGTTTTATTAACAATTCTTCATTTGTTGATTATTATTCGTTTCCCCCTGTATTTCAGGATTCATCATATGCTGATTACCGAATTTCAGAAAGAAAATTTATAGATTATGTTATTGAAATCTCAAATAATTTGCTTAAATCACTACCTGACGGTTCTGATGAATACCTAATTTGTTATTATTTGTCTAATCTTAACGAAAATATTTTTAAAATTATTAATCATCCCAAGTATGCAACTACTCATTTTAAAAATAGTTATAGCCGTCTTATTAAATCTATAAAAAAAATGTACGAAGAGAGGTTCGCATTAATCTCAGGTTTCTGGTTTCCTCAAGATAAAGCAAAATTGTTAGGAAATCATCCGGTATTCGGATTTCTTGTGGGATATCGGAAATCATCTTTATTTTTAGATTCATCTTTTCTTTTTAGATTTTTGGACTCTAAAAACAAATATCAGTATTTAGATAATGAGAATCTAATTTCAACTAGTCATTACTTTGGTGGATATTTTGGCTTAGATTTCGGAAATACAGTAATTAACTCATCAAATCACAAGTTAGATTGTCGAGTTGGATTTGGATATGATGGATTTGATGTAAATAAAAAAAATGGAGCTGATCATGTTAGTATAAGTTCTGTTAATTACAACTGTGGTTTTGATTATCGATATCATTTAAAGAAATATAGTCCTTTTTTTGTAGGGTTTCAATTTAGGTATAATATTGTTGATTATAAAAACAAAGGCGGAACAGATTTATCAGGAAACTCTTTATCGTTCAGGATTTTTATAGGTGGAGATGGAAACAGAGAGAAACTTAAGAAATTGGAGATTTTAAATTCTTGGTAAATACCTACATTGCAACTAACAAGTGTGTCGGCGTTCTGACTGATCGGTGGTTTTTAACTGAATCATGCCAATCTAAAAGAGAGTTCCGATTTCCGATTTCCGATTTAAGATTGACGATTTAAGAAGGATTGAGTCGATCATAAATTCGCCGAAGGCGGACAAATCTTAGTTCACTTAATTCCTTCTTTGCTTCTCATCTTCCAAAATTCTAAACTTCCCTTTTTAGATTTGAGATTCTTCATAAGAGCAACCTTCGTAAGATTACCTCAGAATGACATTTTCTTTGCTTCTTAACTTCCAATTTTCCCAGCTTCCCAGCTTCCCAGCTTCACATCTTCACATCTTCACATCTTCACATCTTCACAAAGTCACCAAGTCTCAATTAAAGGGCAGTTCTTAACTCATTTGCGTTTACTCCAGCTTTCGACGGATGCGCTTATGAGTCAAGTCCTGCAGATTGCTCAGCTCTCATCTCTCTCCACTCACTTCTCATCTCTCACCTCTCTCCGCTCACTTCACAACTTATCGGCTTCCAAATTATCTTTCCTGATGAAATCCGATAAAAAACTTGACGAATAAACCTGATCTTTCGGATTTATCTAAGAAAAAAACTAAGGAGAAATGATGAAAAAATTCAACATTTATAAAGTTCTTAGTGTTGTCGCTTTGGCAGTGCTATTATTCATTCTTATCCTTCCGCAGACATATAACGTTAACCGAAAACAAAAAACCGAAGAATGCATCAAGAATATGAGCACGATCTATAAAGCGATCAAAGAATATATGGATGAACGTCATGAGGACTTTACGGGTACAGCTCAGGATTTGATGAGAATGAACTATTTGAAGAAGACCTTTGAATGTCCGGAAAATGGCGTCGGTGACAAATACTTTATGGAAGGTCATTACAATACCGGCGAAATAATGATTAAATGCCCTCATGAAGATAAATTTCCGGATCATGTTCTGCCGGAAAGTATTACAGACTAGACAAAAAAACAGACATAATAAAAAATTTATACCTTCGGGATTTACCCGGAGGTTTTTTTATAAGTCCGTGTTGTATAAAGGAATAAAATGAATTATCAGGAATTTTTGGATTATATTTATCAGCGTCATTCCGGCAATGTGAAGCTGGGATTGGAACGCATGATGATCATATTACAGGAAATGGGAGAGCCCAATCTTCATTTACAGGGAATTCATGTGGCGGGAACCAACGGCAAAGGCTCTACCTGTGCGATGTGCGAAGCCATGTGTCTGGCTCATGGCTTAACTACCGGCATGAACACTTCTCCCCATTTGGTAGATTACCGGGAACGTTTCCGTTTGAATGGAAATAACATCTCTTTGGATGAATTGATAACCAATTATAAAAAATGGGAACCGATTTTGGAAGCAAATGAAGCTTCTTTTTTTGAGATTACCACGGCTCTTGCTTTTTATATTTTTTTACAGAAAAAAGTAGATGCAGCCATTATGGAAGTGGGTTTGGGCGGCAGGCTGGACGGCACGAAACCTTTTGCTTCCACTGTAACGGTGATCAGTTCGATCTCTTTCGATCATACAAAAAGTCTGGGTGATACTTTGGAAAAAATTGCTTTTGAAAAAGCCGGAATTATCAAGAAAAATACTCCGCTCGTTTTGGGTAAATTGCCTGCTGTCGCCGAAGAAGTGATCCTGCAGATTGCCCGTGAAAATCAGGCTCCCGTGTTAATTCTGGGTCGTGATTTCCACATAGAAAATGTGAGGATCGATGCTGCCGGCACCACTTTCGATTACATTTCCAAAGATCTAAAATTACTGAATCTTACCGTGAATCTGCTGGGTAAACATCAGGCAGCTAACGCGGCACTCGCCATCACCGCTTTCCGTATTTTTAGGCAAAAAACCGGCAAAGCTGTTTCGGAAGAAAACATCCGCCTGGCACTCAACCGGGTAGAGTGGATGGGACGAATGCAGATCATCGCCCAGCAACCAACAGTGATTTTGGACGGTGCTCACAATGAAGAAGGCGTAACTTCCTTAAAAGAGAATATATTGCAGCTCTTTCCCAATAAAAAAATCTACTTTGTTTTCGCCATTTTACGGGATAAAAACCTGGCTAAAATGATCCAGGATATTTGCGGGATCAGCTATAAGATTTTCATCGCCAAAAACCATTCCCAGCGTGCTGCCGAGATCGAAGAACAGGAAGATATCGTAAAAAAATATCACAGCAATTACGAAGTGATTCACGATGTGGTGGAAGCTTCCCGTGCTGCTATTTCGCAAGCCGATAAAAATGACATCGTGATGATTTCCGGTTCACTTTATACGATTTCCGAAGTTTTGAAGGTAAAAGACACTCTAAATAATTAATTTTCAAACAAATAAAATACGGTTGTGCTTACCTCAAACATCGTTTTGAGGTAAGCTCAACTTTTCCGGAAATCGTTGGGATCGATATCGTATTTTCTAAATTTATCGTATAAATTTGGTCGTTTGATCTGAGAGAAATTGGCAGTTTTGGTCACATCGCCATCGAACATTTTCAAAAGCCTTTCCACATACTCTTTTTCAAAATAGTCTTTAGCTTTGGCATAAGGTAAATTATCGTATTTGCGTTTGTAAAAAGTCTGAGAATTCGTCTGGAAAATATGCTGCGGTAAATCCTCCAAGACGATGGATTTATGCATACAGAGAGCAACGGCATGTTCCATTACATTCTTCAATTCCCGCACATTTCCCTTCCATTCTTTGGAAAGCAACAATGTCATCACCGGCTCGGAAATACTCAAATTCGGCTTTTTATATCTCTCACCGAAATTATGAACAAAATCGTTCGCCAGCAGTTTGATATCTTCGATTCTTTCCCGTAAAGGCGGAATGTTAATTCCGATCACATTCAGTCGATAAAAGAGGTCTTCGCGGAAATGTCCGTTATTCACTTCATCCAAAATATTCCGGTTGGTTGCAGCAATAATGCGCACATCGACGAATTCGTCTTTTTCTCCGCCCACTTTACGAATGGTGCCTTTTTCCAGGGCGCGCAATAATTTTATTTGAAAAGCCGCAGAAGTTTCCGTGATCTCATCCAAAAAAAGTGTGCCGCCATCCGCTTCGGCAAAATAGCCTTCCTTATCTTTGATCGCTCCCGTAAATGCACCCTTCGTGTGGCCGAATAACATGCTTTCCAACAAAGTTTCGGGAATGCTGCCGCAATTTACCACCACAAATTTCTGATGACGTCGGCTGCTGTTGCGATAAATCAATTCGGCAAACAATTCTTTACCGACGCCCGTTTCTCCGGTAATGAACACGGTGGTGTCGAGTGGAGCAATTTTTTTCACTTTTTCCATGATCTGCTGAATTGCCAGACTGCTTCCCACGATATGAGTGCGGTCGAAACCGCTGTCCAGAATGGAGCGCAGCCTCTCGATTTCTTCGCTCTGCCACTTGGATTTCATAATATTGCGAATTTTGATTTTGATGATATCGAGGTCTTCCACCGGTTTTTCGATGAATTCTTCCGCTCCCAGTTGCATGGCTTTCACTGCCATCTCGATGGAAGCTTTGCCGCTGATCACGATCACGGAAATCTGAGGACAGTTTTCCTTGATACTTCTCAGCAGTTCCAGACCGTCCTCACCCGGCATTACCAGGTCGATGAGTGCGATGTGATAATTATTCGATTTTATTTTTTCCAAAGCCAGAAAGGCGGATTGAACGGTGTCTACCTGATAGTCTTTGGAAAGATGACGACTAAAAATATCCAACGTATCGGCTTCGTCATCCACGATCAGAATGCGGGGATTTTTCGGTTGTGACAAATTCTTCATTTTTCTTAATCCTATTTAAGAACGGGAAGCGAGATGGTGAAAGTAGAAAAAGCACCTACTTTGGAACTCACTTCGATCGTTCCGTTATATTTTTCAATTATTTGTTTGGTAATAGCTAAACCCAGACCATATCTGGTTTCGCCTTTGATATTCTTTGTACTGAAATTTACCTCGAAGATTTTTTTCAGATTGGCTTTGGGAATGCCGATCCCGGAATCGGTGATGGTAAGAAGTACGTAATCGCCCTTTTGTTCGGTTTGAACGTGCAGCGTTTTATTCAGACTATCTTTCATCGCATCGAAGGCATTGTTGAGAATATTGGCGATTGCCAGGCTCATATCTCCGAAATTTGCCATTACAGAAGGAATCCGGGGTTGCAACTCTTTTTCCGAAATCACGAAATGTTTGTAGAAAAGATTGTGACGGCACAGCTCCAATTCCTGCTCCACCACTTCGTTTATATTCACCGGATGGATCATGGAAGCGTTACTTTTTTTCACGCGATCCAACAAGCCTTTCACGATATGAGCAGCCATCTTGCCGGCATCCAGAATTTTATCGATATCTTTAATTTCGGGATTGTTTCTCAGGATCAATTGAGAATAGCCCAGAATGGAATTCAAAGGTGAATTCAGATTATGCACGATCCCTTCCACGTTCCTGCCGATTTCAGCCATTTTATTACTTTTGATCAATTCCAGTTCCAGAGCTTCTTTGGCTTTGATCGCCTGAGTTTCGGCGGTAATATCGGTAATGCTGCCCAAGAAGCGGAGTTGTTCATCGGTTCCTTCTACCCGAATATTCAAAATGACATATTTTTTTCTACCTTTATTCGGCTCGATCTGAAGGTCGGAAAAGGTGTTGATGCCGGCGATAACCGACGATTTTATGTCTTTTTTCAGATCGAGGAGTCTGTTCAGATTTTTGCCGGAAACGTCCGAAAAATCATTACCTTCTACGATCCTGATAAAACTGGGATTACAAAGAACTACATTATAATCCGCATCCAGCCAAAAAATCCCGGATTGGATGTTATCGGTGATGAATTTGTATTCTCTCAAAGTCTTGCTGTGTTCGATGAGAGCAGCATTCATCCCATTAAAGGAAATGACCATTTCACCCAGCACTCCCGTGTATTGAAGGGGGAAACCACCCAGATCGGCGGGATGAGAAGCGATTTCTTTCATTCTTTTACTCAGATTTTTCACAGGAGAAAGAATCGCCCGGCTGAACCAGCTACCCAAAAGTGAAAGCATGATCGTGGAAACTGCTATCAAAATAAGAATGAACAGTAACACGCTCTGCTGCACAAAACTGTTTACAAATCGCTGATAAATCACCAAAAACAGGCTGGTAGGATTTTGTTCCAAATCGTACATAAAGGAAACGCCGATGGCGTAATCACGGTTGATTTTAACGATGACATCGTTTTTCCCCGCCTCGATCAAATTCTGAATTGCCGATTTGATACTATTGGAAATCGGAGCCGGTTCCGGATACATACTCAGATCCGAATCTGCCCCATAAGGCAGAAGAATGGTGCGCTGAATGGAATTGATTTTGTAGGAAGAAATGTCTATTCTTTTGGAAACAATACAGATACCGACCATTTCGCTCAAGGTCTCCGTTAAGCAGGGCGAGAAGGAAATCAGGTAAAGTTTGCGATCGAGAGCCGTTATGAACGAGCCGGATCGATTCTGTGAAGCTTGCCGGAAAATCTGCGGCAGGTAACGATCGATCAATTCCCAGCGAATGCCGTACCAAATTTCACGTTCGCGACTACAGATGACCAGAGTTTCCAGGTCGTCCGGACATAATTGTCGGATGCGTTTCACATTTTTATTACGCACAGCTTCGACCACGTTCTGATTTCCGGAAAAGCTGGTTACACTGTCTTCCTGAATCAATTTATCGCTGTTTTTCCCGATGTTGAACGCCGTCAGATAATTATTGATATTGATCTCTTCATTTTGGGAAATTCCGAAAGAGGCAAGTTGCCATTCGATTAAAAGCAGAACTCCGATCAGAAAAAAAGTGAATAAGAAATAAGAGATAAAAATCCTCTTTTCCAAATCCTGATGGCTGTGCTCGAAAAATTTAAATTTCATTTTATATCCAGTTCGGAACGGACTTTCTTCACTAAAGTTTCATAAGAAAAAGGTTTATGCAGAAAGGCGTGTCTGTTTTGGGAAATCGTCTCGCGCGCCTCATCGTTGTCGGCATGACCCGATGTGAAGAGCACTCTGATCTGCGGATGCAGCTTTCTAACCTTT
>DAISYT010000007.1:13070-18189 GCA_036825175.1 Candidatus Cloacimonadota bacterium | reverse complement strand
TATTTTTTGTGTGAAAGGAATGAAAGCTATTTTTTTTGTCAATATCGGTGAAAAAGAAAAAGCACAAGCCGCAGCTTCATCGGTGTAAAATGATATCCAAACATCCAATTACCAATGACCAGCACGGAATTTCCAATTACCATCAACTGAAAGTCCATTTCGGTGTAATTCGGTAAAATCAGTGGCGAAAAAATAGAGATGAGAGATGAGAGGTGAGATAAAGAGATTCTTCGTGAGAAAAACGTGAAAGAATCCTCAGAATGACCGTTTTCTTTTTTGTGTCCTTTGCCTGTCACGCCGAAGCCTAAACGAAGGCGGATGCCTTCGTGTCTTCGTGGCAGAAATCAGTGTTTATCTGAGGGTCGTTTGTTCTTAACTCGATTCTTTGGGAAAGAAAATCTGAAAGAAACCAAATTCTCAAGTCAAGTCCAAATGGTCTGTGTTTAGTCTGTGAAAGTCTGCGGCACATAAAATCATTTGAATATCCAATGACCAGCACGGAATGTCCAATTACCATCAACTGAAAGTCCATTTCGGTGTAATTCGGTGAAAGTCGGTGGCGAAAAAATAGAGATGAGAAGTGAGAGGTGAGATAAAGAGATTTTTCGTGAGAACAACGTGCATACATCCTCAGAATGACAGTTTTTTTGTGTCCTTTGCCGGTCACGCCGAAGCCTAAACGAAGGCGGATGCCTTTGTGTCTTCGTGGCAGAAATCAGTGTTTATCTGAGGTTCGTTTGTTCTTAACTCGATTCTTTGGGAAAGAAAATCTGAAAGAAACCAAATTCTCAAGTCAAGTCCAAATGGTCTGTGTTTAGTCTGTGAAAGTCTGCGGCACATAAAATCATTTGAATATCCAATGACCAGCACGGAATGATCAATGATCAACTAAAAGTCCATTTCGATGTAATTCGGTGAAAGTCGGTGGCAAAAAACAGAGATGAGAGATGAGAGATGAGATAAAGAGATCCTTCGTGAGAAAAACGTGAAAGAATCCTCAGAATGACCGTTTTCTTTTTTGTGTCCTTTGCCGGCCACGCCGAAGCCTAAACGAAGGCGGATGCCTTTGTGTCTTCGTGGCAGAGGAAGTTCGATGGAAAGCCAAAACCTTGCGAAGGTCTCAAAAGCAGGAAGCCCGAAACCATTCGCAAGGCAATATTTTTGCGTCTTAGCGCTCTTTGCGGTTAACTAAAACGTCGTTACATCCACGAAATTGAAAGCATCGATCAGCATGGTCGGGATTTTAGCATAATATTCCTGCTGCACGGTCGGTCCCAATGCCAGAATTCTGCGAGTAGTATCGTGCAGGATTTCGTTCCAGCGGAAATTCGTAACCGATTTCTGGATTTTTCCATCCTCAAAATAAAGCACGCCGTCACGGGTCAATCCTGTCCACTCACCCACTTTTCGATCCGTCTGGCGAATATACCAGAAATTATTCACGATCACGCCACGCTTCACCATTTGCATCATTTCGTCTTCGGTAGTCGTGCCACCTTCCACTATCACATTATACGGATGAAGAGCCTTCAAGTTATGTTTCCTGGCATAATAACGATCGACGTTCATGTTTTTGAGCACGCCGTTAGAAATCCAGTCGATGTTTTCGGTGGGAATGCCGTTATTTAGAAAGCGTTCCGCAGCCAGATCAGGATCGTTCAAAACAGAACGGAAAGTAAAATCTTTACCGAAAAATTGCTTTTCCATCTGACCGGTAAACGGCGTAAATCCTTCGTCGGCATCACGTCGGTTAAACGTCCAGATCAGGTATTGCAGCCAGTTCAAGACAGCGGCGGGTCGCAAAATTACGGGAATTCTGCCTTTCTCCAACTGCACCGGATTTTTCAGACTGTCGAACTGCGAATTCAATTGAGCGATCATGTCTTCCATACTAAATTTGGCGTGATCTTTTACCGATTTGGCAACTTTCGTTTCCACGCCTTCCCGCTTCATTGTCATGGAATGCGCAAAATTAGTGAATTCCTCGAATCCTGTAAAACCGTTTTTGGTGGCACAGAACGTGTTATCGATATGTTTTTCCGAAATACCCGAAACTTTAGCATTTTTGCTTTCCGCATTTTTCACGCATTTTTGGATGTCATCAACTATTTTTTCTACTGTCAGTTCCGCTGTATTGGCAGAAAAATTATCTACTTCCGGCAAAATGTGAGCAGGTTCGGAAGGAACAAATTCCGGGTCAGGCTGATTCAATTTTGCCATATTTTCAGCAGTTTTAATGATGTGTTTCAAAGAATCTTCGCTTAGGTCGTTGGTCATGGCTCTGCCGGTTTTATTATCGAAGGTAACTTCCAGGCTCACATTGGTTTTACTGCCGGAAATATGCTGTGTGATGCCGTTCTGCGCAAAACGGGTGAGCAGTTCATCCGAGCCGGAAATATCGAGGGTGAAGTCGTCTGCCTGCACGTTTTTACGGATGAATTCCGCAGCTTTCTGCATATCTTGTTTGTTTATCATTGGGAACCTCCTACACGAATGTTACGGAAACGGGCGGTGGCACCGCCGTGCGTCATTCTGCCGCGCTGTCCGGGCTGACCTTTACCGCAGTTATTCACGCCGAATGTTTGGAAGAATCTTTCATCACAAATCGCATCGACGCTGTTCCAGAATTCGGGATTATTGGATTTGTAGAGCACTTTTTTCAGCGGACGCACCTTTTTGCCGTTCTTGATTTCCCAGAACATATCGCCGCCAAACTGGAAATTCACCCGATGTTGATCGATGGAGAACGAACCTTGTCCTTCGATGTAAATTCCGTCTTTGGTATCGGCAATCAATTCCTGCGGAGAGAGCGGTTCTTTGCCCGGTTCCAGGTAAAGATTGGGAATGCGGTTGATGGGAAAATCATAATACTCCGTGGCACGATTGCAGCCGCGGCTCATCTGTAAACCGATGATGGGAGCGGTGGCACGCGTTGTTCCATACTCATTCAAAATGCCGTCTTTCACAATGTACCATTTCTGGTTGGGAACGCCGTCGTCGTCGTATCCGGCAGTGGCAAGACCGCCTTCCAGAGTGTTGTTGGCAACGAAATTCACGATTTTGGAACCATACTGGAAATTCCCTAATTTTTCGGGAGTGGCAAAACTGATGCCGGCAAAATCAGCTTCCCAGCCCAACACGCGATCCAATTCAGTGGGATGTCCCACCGATTCGTGCATGGTAAGCGACATGTGCAGGGGATCGAGAATAAGTGTGCGGCGTTCTTCTGCTCCCAACGAGGAAGCATGCACTTTCATGATCGCTTCTTCCGCCACTTGCACAGCTTTGTCGGTCAGACTCAAACCTTTCACCCATTCCCAGCCTCTGGCTTGTCCGCCCCGGCTGAAAGAACGGCTTTGGCTATCGCCATTTGCAACGGCAGTAGCGGTGATAAACGGAGCAATATAAAGAGTGTGAATATCCAGCCTGCTACCCAGAGTGGAAGCGAAAAGTTTCTCATCTTTGCGGCTTTCCAGCTGGAACATCGCCAGTTTGATTTCATCGAAATTGAGCATGGTTTTGTTTGTTTCCATCATCAATTCCACTTTTTCGCTGAGCGGAACCATGAACGGATCGAGGCAGTACGGCGTTTTGTAAGAATCGATGTAACCTCGTTCATGAGCGAGAATCAGTCCGTTCCCATACTTTATCCTTCCCGATTCCCGGGCGATGGCAAAAGCTTTTTTCACGGTTTTATTAACCGCATCAGATGTGAAAACATTATCGTGGGCAAATCCCCAGGCACCGTTCTTGAACACGCGGATCCCGTAGCCATGCGTTTCTTTGAGCATCGTATCTTTCAGACTCAGATTCCGCAGGAAGATCATTTCGGAGCTGGATTTTTGAATGCGGATATCGGCGTAATCTGCTCCCAGACTCTTCGCCGTATCCATTGCCAGTGACAGAAAATCCACTTAAAAACCTCCTTTCTTTTTTAGTTTGAATTTGTAATGAAAAATGAAGGGATGTGTGTCAAGGAAAGGATGCAAAACCATGAAATAGTCACGAATTATGGCTCACCGATTTACGCAGATAGACACGGATTGGCAAAATTCTGAAAAGATTTCTTATGAATATTAACTCAATATAGTTTTTTTTTGATTTTTTTCGAAGTATTATGTGTTTTTAGCATTTTCTGTCACTAAGTCAGGGCAAATAATATCCATTTCGATGAACATGAAAATAAAATCTTGACTGAATTTCCCGGAGAAAAAGTTTTGTTTCGATTAGTGTCGAAATAAATAGTGAAAGTCATAGCAAGGAATTTTGCAAGAAAACTCGCAATGACAAGTAGAGAATATTTATTTGGAACTAACCCCCTTTAATTCCCCCTTAATAGGGGGAAATAATAAGGAAAAAGGAGTTATTATATTAAAATGAAAATTGAAAATGTAACAGAGATTTTCAAAGCTTTGGGGGATCGTTCACGGCTGCTGGTCGTGCGTTCTTTAGTGGAAAAACCGCAGTACCTGGAAGAGCTGGCAGAACGTTTAAATCTGGCAGTTTCCACGGTTTCGTTCCACCTAAAAAAACTGGAAAATGCCGGACTGGTCTGGAAAGAAAAGCAGCAATATTATACGATATTTTCGATCAAAAAGGAACTCTTTGAAAAAACGTTGGAGGAAATGATGGATTTTGCGATAGATGAACGCGAAGAACAGGAAAAAAGAATAGATGATTACAAACAGAAAATTCTGAAAACTTTTATGAAAAACGGAAAAATTACGCAAATTCCGGCGCAGAAACAGAAACGCTGGATTGTGTTCGAGCAGATACTGAACGAATTTGAATTCGGTAAAGAATACACGGAACAGGAAGTGAATGAACTCGTTCAAAAATATCATGAAGATTACTGTCTGATCCGCCGTACATTCATCGAAGAGCGGGTGATGAAACGTGAAAATAACGTTTATACGATCACGGAGAATTACGAAGATTTCCGTTCGGGAAAGGATTCCGCCAGCATCAAACACGGATTGAAAGAAAGTTACGAGCAAAGTATCCGGGATAAATTTGGGGTGATATGAAGATTCTTAACCACGCATTCACACGAATTGGCACGAAATAAAATAGCTCACGGATTTGCACGGATGAACACAGATAAAGCATTTATAAATAT